>JAAYHN010000185.1 GCA_012735395.1 Alcaligenaceae bacterium
AGCTTAAACAGCATTTAAGGCAGCAGGCTGTTTAGTTATATGCAATCCCGATGATTTCATATTCTTTTTCACCGGCAGGTACATTAACCATAACAACATCACCTTCCGATTTACCAATTAAAGCACGGGCCACCGGGCTGGAAACGGAAATCATGTTTTGACGGATATCGGCCTCAAGGTCACCCACAATCTGATAAGTAACGGTTTCACTGGAATCCAGGTCTTCGATGGTAACAGTGGCACCAAACACGATACGGTCATCTATATCCAGTTCTGCCGGATTGATGATATGCGCATTGGCCAATGTGCCCTCAAGTTCCTGAATGCGCCCTTCAATGAAGCCCTGACGTTCACGGGCGGCATCATATTCGGCATTTTCAGATAAATCTCCCTGGGCGCGTGCCTCTGAGATCGCATCGATGACACCAGGACGTTCAATCGTTTTCAAGCGGTGCAATTCTTCTTCTAAACGCTTTGCACCACGCGCTGTTAATGGAATAGCTGCCATAATTTCACACACTCATAAAAAGCTAAACGCCCCGCATTAAAAATAAATACAGAGCGTTATAGTAAACAAACACGCGTCTTGCTGGAAGACAAAAAAAATCACCCCGGTCCTTATTTGAACCAGGGAGCTAACCACAATTGTGCTTAATTTTGATTAAAAAAGCAAGCCATTTAGCCAAAATATTTTTTATGACGCTAAAAAACATAAATATTACATATATTTATGACATTTAACAAATAAACCCACTAGTCTTTCCGAAGCCGTAAAAAGCCCTCTCAAGAGACTATGCTGTTTTTGTACGGCAATTTAACAGGGCATAAAGCAAAATCGCACCAAAGGTGGCCGTACCAATACCATTAAGCTCAAAAACCCCCATGGAAAGTTTAAAGTCACCCGCCCCTAGAATCATGGTAACAGCCGCCACAATCAGGTTTTTATTGTCACTGAAATCAACCTGGTTAACCACCCAGATCCGGGCACCGGCAATCACGATAAGCCCGAATACCACCACCGCGACACCACCCAGCACAGGCGCCGGAATACTGTGGATCAGGGCGCCAAACTTGGGAGAGAAACCCAGCAAAATGGCAAAAAACGCGGCTACCACAAACACGATGGTTGAATAGATACGGGTAACGGCCATGACGCCAATATTTTCGGCATAGGTTGTCACCCCCGTGCCGCCAACGGCCCCCGACAGCATGGTGGCAACCCCATCCCCCACAAAAGCACGTCCCAGATATTGATCAAGGTCTTGCCCGGTCATGGCGCTGACAGCCCGGATATGCCCCAGGTTTTCAGCGACCAGAATAACCGCAACCGGCACAATAACGGAAATGGCTGAAATATTGAATTCAGGCCTAGACAAGGAAGGCAAACCAAACCAGGCCGCATTTTGGATAGACGCAAAATCAATAGGCTGGCCCAGACCCATTACATTGGCAAACACCCAATACAGCACACTGGCCAGAACCAGACCAACCAGAATCAGCAGGCGCTGCACGGTGCCTGAAGTAAAAACGGCAATAACGCCCACACATAAAATGGTCATGATTGACATGGCTGCCTCAAAGTTGCTGCCACTTCCCATTGCACCTTTAGCCGCAATCGGTGCCAGATTCAGGCCAATAACGGCCACAATCGCCCCCGTTACAACCGGCGGCATGAGCCTTTCAATCCAGGCAGAACCATTACCTCGTGTATTGGCATACCAGACAATCAAGCCAATTAATGTATATACCGCACCGCAGGCAATAATGGCCCCCAAAGCCACACCAATATTAAGGTTAGGCCCCGAACCGGTATAACCCGTAATGGCCACCACGCCACCAATGAAAGCAAAACTGGAGCCCAGATAACTGGGAACCCGTCCGCCCACAAACAGAAAAAACAGCAAGGTGCCAATACCTGACATCAGGATAGCCAGGTTGGCGTCAAAACCCATTAACAATGGCGCCAGCACCGTTGAACCAAACATGGCCACAACGTGCTGTACCCCCATGGCAACGGTTTGCCCTGCCGGCAAATATTCATCGGGGGCAACCACCTGCCCGGGCGCCAGTTCATCAACCTTGCGCCATATTGGAAAATATGATTGAGACATTCCCTTCCCTTTCTTAAATTATTTATACAAATGCCGGAGCAAAGTGTACGGCCTGACCGGCTTTTATGGCAAGCAAATATGCAAGACATCATTGCACCACTGATAGCCTTATTACCCCTAACCCCCACCAGGCCAGGTTAAAGTAATACAATAAGAATATTGCATTTAACAGGCTTCCCAAGCTTAAATACCCAATATGTCCCATACTGATATCTGGATTATCCGCCACGGCGAAACCGACTGGAATAGCGAACGCCGCCTGCAGGGCTGGAAAGACATTCCGCTTAACGATGCCGGCATTGAACAAGCCAAAAACCTGTGCCATCACCTGAATAATGATTTTTTTCAGGTCTTGCCAAACCATATCTATACCAGCGACCTGCAACGGGCCTACCACACCGCTTTACCGTTTGCCCGTGCCAATCAACTGCCCATTACAACCCTGCCCGGCCTGCGCGAGCGCAATTATGGCATTCTTGAGGGCAAACACTGGTCTATCCTGCAAGAATACAATGTGGTTCGCGAAGAAAACCTGGCGATTGAGCTTGACCCGGCAACGCATCAGGCCGAATCCCTACAGGTTTTCCACGACAGAATCAAAACCACCCTGCTGGCACTGGCCGAACAGCACCAGAATGAAACCCTGTTATTGATTTCCCATGGTGGTGCGATTGACATGATGTGGCGCGCCGCCAACCGGGTAGCCCCCAATGCCCCCCGCCAGTTTACACAGCGCAATACCGCCATCAACCGTTTACAAATTTCTTCTGACCGGCAATGGTCGGTTATTTCATGGGCCGATGCCAGCCATTTGCCTGCAAAAGAGTCCATTTGAACCACCATCGTTTCCAATAACAGCTAAAGGATACCTCGTGAGCAAAAAAACCAAACAAGCACCTGACCTTTGCCCCTGTGGTGGTTACCAGGGGAAAACACTGTTTAAGGACTGTTGCGAGCCTATCCTGTCGGGAGAACAAAGTGCCAGCAACGCCGAACGCCTTATGCGCTCACGTTACTCTGCCTATGTACACAGCAACGAACATTACCTGCTAAACACCTGGCACCCGCAGTCACGCCCTACCGCCCTGGAACTGGATGATTCCATGCAGCAATGGCTGGGCCTGACTGTCCATGAGTTCCACGAGATTGATGCCGACCACCAGGAGGTGTCATTCACCGCAAAATACAAACATAACGGGCGTGCCTTTAAAATGCGTGAACACAGCCGTTTTGTGAAAGAAGATGACAAATGGTTTTATGTGGATGGCGATGATTTAAGCGATACGGTTTAATACTTTTTAAAAGACAAGACTTTACGGCTAAAGGCCGGTTTTCCTGCTTATTCAAATAAAAAAGGTCAAGAACATTCATGCGTGTATTTATTACCGGTGCCAGCAGCGGGCTGGGCCAGGCCCTGGCAACCGCCTATGCCCGACAAGGTGCGCAACTGGCACTAATTGGCCGTCGCCGGCAAAAACTCGAAAAACTGGCTGCCAGCCTGCCCGGACAGCATACCGTTTATGCGCTTGATATTATGGACCGGGCCGCATTGCATCACGCTGCGAATGATTTTCTGGCCCGGGGCGATGTTGATATTGTGATTGCCTGTGCCGGCATCAGCATTGGCACCCTGACAGAATATGAAGAAGACTTTGCCCAATTCCAGAAAGTGATTAACACCAATCTGCTTGCCATGGTGGCCACATTTGAACCTTTCATCAAACCCATGAAAGCACGCAATCGCGGTACCCTGGTGGGCATTAGCAGTGTGGCCGGTGTACGCGGCCTGCCAGGCTCCAGTGCATATTCGGCCTCAAAAGCCGCCACCACCACTTACCTGGAAAGCCTGCGGGTAGATTTACATGACACCCGGCTTAAGGTGGTCACCATTGCCCCCGGCTTTATTGACACCCCAATGACACAGCACAATCCCTATAAAATGCCTTTCCTGATGCAAGCAGACGCCTTTGCCGAGGCCGCTATCAGGGCCATAGACAAAGGCAGCAGCTATACGGTTATCCCGTGGCAAATGGGGGTGGTGGCCAAACTGCTTAAATGGGTACCAAACCCGGTATATGATTATTTTGCGTTTAAATCGGGCAGAAAACCAAGAAGCGACTCATTGCCCTGATACGTTCAAGCCCAAAAATGACTGAACCCGCCCCAATAATGGCATCGGCCTTTGCAGGTGCAAACGAAAAAAAGCCCCGTATATTGAACACCAGCTCAATATACGGGGCTTTAACCCTGAAGGCAGTGATTACAGCTGCGATTGCAGGTAGTTTTCAAGGCCCAGGTTTTTAATTAAACGCAATTGCTGCTCTAGCCAGTGGGCGTGATCCTGTTCGGTGTCGTCGAGCTGCTTTAACAGAATGTCGCGTGAAACGTAATCACCATGCCGCTCACACAGTGCCATGCCCTTTTTCAGGTTGTCACGGACTTCGTATTCGGTGTCCAGATCAAATGCCAGCATTTCGGGTACGTCTTTACCCACATTAATTTTGGCGGGCACCATATTGGGCGTGCCCTCCAGCATAAGAATACGACGAATAAGATCATCGGCGTGGCCGGTTTCATCTTCCATCTCGTGACCAATACGCGCAGCCAGTTTTGTATACCCCCATTCATCGTACATACGGGAATGAATAAAGTATTGATCGCGGGCAGCCAATTCACCAATGAGCAATTGATTTAAATAAGCAACTACTTCGGGATGTCCTTTCATGATCGTAATTCCTGTTTTTATAAAGCTGAATAGTTTAAAGTATACCCCAGAAAACAAATTGCCCGCACTGGGCGGACAATTTGTTTAGCTGAAGCATTGAAGCAGACATGAGCCAAACGGAATCATGCCTGTTGTGACTGCTTACGCTGCCTTGATTGAAGCATGCAGCGCCTGCAGGGAATACACTTTCATACCCTGTGAGTCACGCAGATATTGCATTCCTTCAACCGCTGCACGGGCACCGGCAATGGTAGTAAAGAACGTAACGCGGGCGGCAAGCGCCTGGGTACGGATATTACGTGAGTCATTGATCGCATTGCGACGCTCTTCGACCGTATTAATAACCATACTGATTTCACCGTTTTTCAGCATATCCACAATGTGTGGACGGCCTTCCGTTACTTTGTTAACCATTTGAACCGGCACACCTGCCTGTTCAAGTTTTGCGGCTGTGCCACGGGTAGCCACGATGTTAAAGCCCAGTTCATGCAAGCCTTGGGCAATGGCCACCGCCTTGGTTTTATCCTGGTCTTTAACACTTAAGAAGACCGTGCCGCTTTCTGGCAGCGTTACACCGGCAGCCAATTGAGACTTGACGAAGGCTTCACCAAAGGTTTCGCCCACACCCATAACTTCACCGGTAGACTTCATTTCAGGGCCAAGAATGGTATCAACACCCGGGAATTTCACAAACGGGAATACCGCTTCCTTAACCGAGAAGTAAGACGGCACCACTTCTTTGCTAACGCCCTGTTCGGCCAGGGTTTTACCCGCCATGGCACGAGCCGCGATTTTAGCCAGCTGCAGGCCGGTTACCTTTGAAACGTAAGGAACCGTACGTGATGCACGCGGGTTAACTTCCAGCACATATACATCGCCATTCTGGATGGCAAACTGTACGTTCATCAAGCCCTTGACGTTCAGGGCCTTGGCCATTAAACCGGTTTGGCGCTTGATTTCTTCGATAATGTCTTTGGACAGTGAGTAAGGTGGCAGGCTGCAGGCAGAGTCACCAGAGTGAACACCCGCCTGTTCAATGTGCTCCATCACACCGCCAATAAACACGACTTCACCATCGGCAAGACAATCAACATCGACCTCGGTGGCGTCATTCAGGAAGCGGTCAAGCAGGACAGGAGAATCATTGCTGACTTTGACCGCCTCGCGCATGTAACGCTCAAGGTCGGTTTGTTCGTGTACGATTTCCATGGCACGGCCACCCAGCACATAACTTGGGCGCACCACCAGCGGATAGCCAATTTCAAGCGCATGGGTAATGGCTTCAGCCTCGGTACGGGCAGTCCGGTTTGGCGGCTGGCGCAGACCCAGTTTTTGCAACAGTTTCTGGAAACGCTCGCGGTCTTCGGCCACGTCGATGGATTCAGGGCTGGTACCAATAATGGGTACGCCATTGGCCTCCAGGGCACGTGCCAGTTTCAGCGGTGTTTGGCCACCGTACTGGACAATCATGCCTTCCGGTTTTTCCAGTGCAACGATTTCCAGGACGTCTTCGAGGGTTAAAGGCTCAAAGTAAAGACGGTCGGAGGTGTCGTAATCGGTGGAAACGGTTTCCGGGTTACAGTTGATCATGATGGTTTCGTAACCATCTTCACGCAGGGCCAGGGAAGCATGGACGCAGCAGTAATCGAACTCAATACCCTGACCGATACGGTTGGGGCCGCCACCCAGAACAATGATTTTCTTCTTGTCGGTAGGCGCTGATTCACATTCTTCTTCGTATGTGGAATACATGTAGGCGGTTTTGGTGGCGAATTCTGCCGCGCAGGTATCAACCCGTTTGTACACGGGACGCACACCCAGCTGATGACGCACTTTGCGCACCTCGGACTCGGACACGTCGAGCAGGAAAGCCAGACGACGGTCGGAAAAACCGTAACGCTTGAGCTGACGCATGGCGTGTTCGTTTAAATCGGCCAGCGTTTTTTGCTCTAGTGCCAGTTCGATATCAACGATTTCCTGGATTTGCTCGAGGAACCATGGATCAATTTTGGTGAGGGAATGCACTTCATCAAGCGTGAAACCCTGGGCAAAAGCGTCACCCACGTACCAGATACGTTCCGGGCCGGGCTCGGCAAGCTCTACCTGCAGTTCTTCACGGTCAAGGGTTTTCTGGTTCAGGCCATCAACGCCCACTTCAAGACCACGCAACGCTTTCTGGAACGATTCCTGGAAGGTACGACCCATTGCCATAACCTCACCCACTGATTTCATTTGGGTCGTTAAGCGGGAATCGGCCTGCGGGAATTTCTCGAAGGCGAAACGCGGGATTTTGGTAACAACGTAATCAATGGTTGGCTCGAAAGAAGCCGGTGTTGCGCCACCGGTAATTTCGTTTTGCAGTTCATCGAGCGTATAACCCACGGCCAGGCGTGCCGCCACCTTGGCAATCGGGAAACCGGTTGCCTTGGAAGCCAGTGCGGAAGAACGGGATACGCGCGGGTTCATTTCGATAACGATTAAACGGCCGTTATCGGGATTGAGTGCAAACTGCACGTTTGAACCACCGGTTTCAACACCGATTTCACGCAGAATGGCAATAGACGCATTGCGCATGATTTGGTATTCTTTGTCGGTCACGGTTTGGGCCGGTGCCACCGTGATAGAGTCGCCGGTATGCACGCCCATTGGGTCCAGGTTTTCAATGGAGCAGATGATAATGCAGTTATCGGCCTGGTCACGCACCACTTCCATTTCAAATTCTTTCCAGCCCAGCAAAGACTCTTCGATCAGGAGTTCTTTGGTTGGAGAGGCTTCCAGACCACGACGGCAAATGATTTCAAACTCTTCGGGGTTATAGGCAATACCACCACCACTGCCACCCAGGGTAAAGCTGGGGCGGATAACAACCGGGAAACCGGCCGTACCAATTTCAGCGGCAATGCGTTTTTGCACGTCCCAGGCTTCATCCATGCTGTGAGCCACACCTGATTTGGCTGACTCAAGGCCGATGGCATCCATGGCCTGCTTGAATTTCAGGCGGTCTTCGGCCTTTTCAATGGCGTGCTCGTTGGCACCAATCAATTCAACATTGTGTTTGGCCAGGACACCGTTATGGGCAAGGTCAAGCGCACAGTTCAATGCGGTTTGGCCACCCATGGTGGGTAACAGGGCATCGGGTTTTTCAACCTCAATGATTTTTTCAACGGCCTGCCATGTAATGGGTTCGATATAGGTGACGTCTGCCGTTTCAGGGTCGGTCATGATGGTGGCCGGGTTACTGTTGACCAGAATGGTGCGGTAACCTTCGGCTTTCAGGGCTTTACAAGCCTGTGCACCAGAATAGTCAAACTCACATGCCTGACCAATAATGATGGGACCTGCCCCAATAATAAGAATGCTTTTTATGTCGGTACGCTTTGGCATAATACTCTACTTTTGCTGTGCCATTTGGCTAATGAATTTTTCGAACAGGACAATAATGTCATGGGGACCGGGGCTGGCTTCAGGATGCCCCTGGAAGCAGAAAGCTGGCCGGTCGGTCAATTCGAAACCCTGCAATGAACCGTCAAACAATGAAATGTGCGTGACACGGGCATTGGCCGGCAAGGTTTGGGCATCTACCGCAAAACCGTGATTCTGGGCGGTAATAAATACACGGCCGGTTTGCACGTCTTTGACAGGATGGTTATCACCATGATGGCCTGTTTTCATTTTGAGGGTTTTGGCACCAATGGCCTCGGCGATGATCTGGTGCCCCAGACAAATACCAAACAGCGGAATTTTTTTATCAAGGAGAACTTTGGTGGCTTCGATTGCATAATCGCAGGCACCCGGATCGCCCGGGCCATTTGCCAGGAACACGCCATCAGGGTTCATGGCAAGTACGTCGGCCACCGGGGTTTGTGCGGGCACGACCGTTAAACGACAGCCATAATCGGCCAACAGGCGCAGAATATTGAATTTCACCCCGAAATCGTAGGCAACGACATGATACTTTGACTGATCGGGTGTCGTGTAACCCTGACCCAGCCGCCAGGACCCTTCTGTCCAGTTGCCAATGTCTTTGCGGCTGACTGTTTTGGCCAGATCCTGACCTTGCATGCCGGCATAAGTCCTGGCCAGTGCAACGGCTTTTTCTTCGTCTTCGCCAACCAGGATACACGCCCCCTGGGCCCCGTTTTCACGCAGGATACGGGTTAGCTTGCGGGTATCAATTTCTGAAATGGCAACAATACCCTGTGATTTAAGGTAATCGGGCAATGATTGTGTTGCGCGGAAATTTGACACACGGGAAGAACAGTTGCGGATAACCAGCCCGGCAGCACGAATTTGAGAAGACTCGATATCTTCGTTGTTAACGCCGGTATTACCTATATGCGGATAGGTAAGGGTAACAATTTGCTGGGAATAACTGGGGTCAGTTAAAATTTCCTGATACCCTGTCATGGATGTGTTGAAAAACAGTTCGGCAACGGTATGGCCCTCGGCTCCAATGGAATTACCTTTAAATACAGTACCATCGGCCAAAGCCAGAATTGCGGTTGGGAACTCTGTGTTTGTTCCGAATATATGTGACGGCAGCGTCATAAAACCCCAAATTCCAAATCAATAAATAAACCTTGTGATTATAACGTTTTATTGATTTTCAATTAGAAAAAAAGGGTATAAAAAATGAAAAAAGTATGAAACAAAGCAGAATGCGGCGACTGTCCAAAGCGGATTTCACCCGACACGAACAATCTGGCCTCAAATCAAGGCTTAATCGGTATGTACATCAAACGCCAGCTCCATACCGGAAGCGTCCGAATTCACCAGAAAACTGAGCTTCTGCCTGTAAAAATCGTCGCCATACTCTGTAATCCTGATGCGGACACCCTCTGCCTCATTGGCACGGCTATACAGGGTGGGATAGGTATAACGGCTATTGGGCATAATATATAAATTGCTTAAGGTATTTTCCAGCAGAATGGGCACCCAATACCTTGAGTTGGACGCATTTTCTATCAGCCAGGTTGGGCGCACCGGGTTATTGGTTTTACATTGGGCCATTACCAGGGCCTTACCCGAAACCTTGATATTGACCGTATAAAAATCAAGCGCGTCAAAATCGGAACTGCCGCACCACTTGAACTGTTCCTGCAAAGGCAAAACCAGCCCCCGCAGCGACAGACGCGGATGCGACAGCATTTCCGCCCTGACTGGCAAACGGTCGTTTTCACCATAAACAGCGGTACGGTCAAGATTGATTTTGGCCCATTCAATCATGCGCGGCAAACGGTTACTTAAACAGGCCACCGATTCACAAGCGGCCAGGCTGTTTCTGCGGGTTTCAATTAAACGCTGCATTAAAACCGGACGCTCCGTTTGAGCCAGCAAGGCTGAACTGGTGTACTGCCATTCAAATAGCCTTAAGGCAACAGGGACATTTTCACACAATTTAGCAGGCCATTGCGACCGGGCTTCTTGTAAAAGCCTTACCCCATTCTGGCCAAAATTGGCCCGCATAACCGACTCGGGAATACATGGATTCAGCGCCAGTTCCTGAGCGGCAAATGGCAAACCAAGCCCGGTTCTGAAGCGGGACCAGTCAAATTGGGCAAACGCCAATTCTGAAGACAGGAGCAGACCAACAAATAATGAAAAATGCCTACCCAATTTCAGTAGCATTCTCTTACATTCCTATTAATCAAAATAATTTCACTATTATTAGATAATATCAAGCAATTAAAAACTTAACACCTGATATTTCTTTTTGATTGAAGAAAGAACACAATAAATCGTATTTTCTCGCAAAAAGCCTGAAACTAGCCTGAAGAACTAAAAATCCAGCGAATTTGATCTGAACACAAATCTTAATTGAAAATTGCTATTCTGTAGCAATCAAGAAGACTCTTATAACCCCACCTGCTTATACTTTTGTCATTTCTATTCTGGATTTAAACACACATGAGCAATCAATTAAACAAGCTGCGTCAATTTACCACCGTAGTGGCAGATACCGGTGATTTCCAAAGCATGCAAGAACACCACCCCACCGATGCCACCACAAACCCTTCACTGATCCTGAAAGCCATTCAAAAAGAAATATACCGTCCTTTGCTTACAAAAACCATTCAGGACAATCCCGGTGCCAGCACCATGGAAACGCTTGACCTGCTGTTAATCAAATTTGGCACGGAAATTCTTGATATTGTACCGGGCAGGGTTTCCACCGAAGTGGATGCACGCCTGTCTTTTGATACCGATGCCACCATTCAACGGGCACGCCACCTTATCGGTTTATACGAAAAAGCCGGGGTTTCACGCGATCGCATTCTGATTAAAATCGCATCTACCTGGGAAGGCATCAATGCGGCACGCGTGCTGCAAAAAGAAGGCATTAAATGCAATATGACCCTGCTTTTTTCCATGGCACAGGCCGTTGCCTGCGCAGATGCCGGGGTACAGCTGATTTCTCCCTTTGTCGGGCGGATTTACGATTGGTACAAGAAAAGCGCCGGCAGCAATTGGGTTGAGGCCGATAACGCCGGCCTTAATGACCCGGGCGTTCAATCGGTCACACGGATTTTCAATTATTTCAAGAAATTTGATATTAAAACGGAAATCATGGGTGCCAGCTTCCGCAATGCCGGGCAAATCACGGCGCTTGCCGGCTGCGACCTGCTCACCATCAGCCCCGAACTGCTGGCCACCCTGGCGACCAGCACGGAAGACATCCAGCCAGCCCTGAATGCACAGGCGGCCAGTCAGATGGACATCAGCCCCATTGCCATCAATGAGTCATCATTCCGTTTCATGCTTAATGAAGATGCCATGGGCACCGAAAAACTGGCCGAGGGTATTCGGGCTTTTGTTGCCGATGCCATTAAACTGGACCAGATTATTGAGCAGGCACGCCAAAACGCCTGAAAATGATTGTTATGAGCTGCGGCGCTCCATGAATGCCCAGGCAATGGTGCCCGCATCTACATACTCAAGCTCGCTGCCAGTGGGAATACCCCTGGCAATACGGGTTACTTTCAGGCCCTGGCTTTTTAATATTTCACCCAGATAGTGGGCCGTTGTTTCGCCCTCGGCCGTAAAGTTGGTTGCCAGAATAACTTCCTGCACCTGGCCATCAGTCACCCGCTCAAGCAGCTTATCAAAGCCCAGGTCTCCGGGGCCCACCCCTTCCAGCGGTTTCAGGCTGCCCATTAAAACAAAATACAAACCACGGTAACCATGGCTGGCTTCTATCATGTTTTGGTCGGCGGGTGTTTCTACAATACAAAGCAGGCTGGAATCCCGTTTGGGATTGAGGCAGGTTTCACAAACCGGGGATTGCGAAAAAGAATGGCAACGCTGGCAATGCCGCAAATTGGTGACGGCATGCGACAGCGCCTGCGATAGCTGCTCTGCCCCTGCCCTGTCGTGTTGCAACAAGTGGTAGGCCATGCGGCGTGCGCTTCTGACCCCTACCCCCGGCAACCTGCGCAAGGCATTTACCAGCGCAGACAGGGGTTCAGGTTCGGGCAGATGATCTTGCATCAGAAGGGGAGTTTCATGCCGGGAGGTAATGGCATGCCTGCGGTTACCGAAGACATTTTTTCTTGTGCCGTGCTTTCCGCCTTGCGCAAGGCATCGTTAAAAGCGGCAGCCACCAGGTCTTCAAGCATGTCTTTATCGTCTTCCAGCAAAGATGGATCGATAACAACACGCTTGACATCGTTGCGGCAAGTCATGGTTACTTTAACCAGCCCGCCACCTGAAGTGCCCTCTACGGTGATATCTGCCAGCGCTTCTTGCGCTTTTTTCATGTTGTCTTGCATTTGCTGGGCCTGCTTCATAAGGCCAGCCAATTGATTTTTCATCATAGTGGATGATTTCCTGATTCTAATTAAATGGATAGGTACACATTATTTTAGTAGATTAATGCGTAAAGTTCATGGCGATTAGCAGGGTTTGATACTTTCAGGCAAAACGGTTGCATCGAATTCGGTGATTAGGGCGTTAATGAACTCGCTGTCCTGCACCGCCTGCTCGGCTTTTTCCTGCCGTGCCTGCTGTTCTGCCCGAATCGCGGCATAAGCGGTTTCCTCTACCTCTTCGGCAAATTCGAAAGACACTTTCACAACCTGCTGGAAATATTCGGTAAGCACGGTTGCAAGCTTGGCTTTGGCCCCCAGCTCATTGGTGTTTTTTACCGGGATACGCAAGCTGATTTCATTATTTTCAACGCCCAGCCACTGGCTTTGCTTGGCCATTTCCGCTGCCACGCCATTAAGGGGCAACTCTTGGGAAAGCAAGGCCCAGTCTTGCGCCGTCATACGTGTGAACTCATGCCTGGGTTGTGAATCCTGGTGACTGGGCAACCAGCTGGCATCTTCTTCAACAACCGGTTGCTGTTCTATTTCAAAATCACCCGGGTCGTCTGCCGGTGCAGAAGAAGCAAGAAACTGAATATCGTCTGGTATAAACGCTGCGGCATCATCAAACTGCCCATCGGCCGGAGCCGCATCAAACTGCGCATTGACATACGGTTCTGACGCAGACTCTGTTTCCCATTCCGGAGGGATATTTTCCCAGGCGGGTATAAATTCTTCAGCCGTTTTTTTTTCTGTGTGGCCTGGCGTGACTGTTTGTGCAGCAGGCGGCTCTTTTTTGACCACCGGTTCATGATGGACCGGTGACGGCACATTGGCCGCCGCGTCATGAGGTGCTTCTTGTTGCGGCACGGCAAGAGCGGCAGGCTCTGGCGTGTTTTCTGCTGCCTGGACAGCTGCCGGAGCGGGAGCGATGTTTTCCTGTACTACCAAGGCCGGCAACGGCGCAGCCAGTGCCGTCATGTCTACCGTACTAACCAGCGACAGCATCCTGAGCCCCGCCATGACAAACCCGGCATATTCATCGGGCGCCAGATAAAGCTCACTGCGACTGTGTACGGCAATACTGTAAAACAGCTGTAAGGTATCGGGATGAAATGCCCGGGCAAGCGCGAGCATGTCTTCATGCAAGGGGTTGTCGGCCATGATGGTGCCCGGCAAGCGTTGCTCTATCGCAATTTGCGAGAGCATGACGGCCAGGTCTGCCAGGGCCCCTGAATAAGAAAACCCGCGCATGGACAATTCGTTGGCGGTGTCTATCACCCCCTGGGCCGAACCCTGCAATAAAGCGTGCAGCAAACGCACCAGGTATTTTTGGTCTATGGTGCCCAGCATTTCCCGGACAGCGGCATCGGTAATATTGGAAGCACTGTAGGCAATGGCCTGATCGGTTAATGAAAGGGCATCACGCATGGAGCCTGCCGCTGCCTGCGCAATCAAACGCAGCCCACCCAGATCAAACTGGATGTTTTCCTGGCCCAATACATTTTGCAAATGCGACACAATGGCTTCCGGTGGCATTTGCTTCAGGTTGAATTGCAGACACCGCGACAGTACCGTTACGGGAATTTTTTGCGGATCGGTGGTGGCCAGAATGAATTTGACATGCGGCGGAGGCTCTTCAAGCGTTTTAAGCATGGCATTAAACGCATGCCCCGTTAGCATGTGCACTTCGTCTATCATGTAGATTTTGAAACGGCCTGCGCTGGGCGAATACACTGCCTGCTCAAGCAGCTGCGTCATTTCTTCAACGCGCCGGTTAGAGGCGGCGTCAAATTCCAGATAATCGACAAAACGGCCTTCATCAATTTCAACGCAGGCACGGCATTGCCCGCAAGGCGTTGCCGTAATACCTGTTTCGCAGTTAAGCGATTTTGCCAGCAGGCGGGAAAGCGTTGTTTTACCAACACCGCGCGTTCCCGTGAAAAGCCAGGCATGATGCAGGCGCTGGGTGGTTAAGGCGTTACTTAAAGCCCTGACTACATGGTCTTGGCCAACAAGTGTTTCGAACGATCGGGGACGCCACTTACGGGCAAGGACGAGGTAGCTCATAAAATTTATTGTAGCCCAGAAATGCAAACGCCACCCAAAAAAGGTGGCGTTAATTTGCTGAATATGGGGTGAGCCTTACTTCGGCACTGACTCTAAACAATTATGGCTGCTTCGTTCCCGACCTGACCAGGTTCACTGCCGACCCATGCGAAGGGGCCCACCGCAAGCATTGTAACAGCTTCCCGCCACGATTACAAAAACTAATATGCAAAACGCTTGTAATGTGGCAAAAAAGCCTAGCGCCAGCGATAACCCACGCCAACACCAC
>JAAYHN010000186.1 GCA_012735395.1 Alcaligenaceae bacterium
GACAACAACGGCATCACGGGTGTCGTGATGCACATCCAGAACTTGCAAAGGGTGAAAGCGTGTCATGAGCTCCTCCGCTAATGATTAAATACATTTAAAATAATCAAATGGTTCCAGGCAATCCTTGCAGCGATAATTGGCTTTGCAAGGTGTAGAACCAAACTGACTGACTTTTGTAGTGTTAGTAGAGCCACAGCGTGGGCAGGCAACCGTTAGGTTATTTTCTGTCCGTAACCAGATACGTGTACCCGTATCGGTGCTTTCCTGTGTAACCGGCGGCGAAATACCGTAGTCCCGCAACTTTTTCCGCCCCTGCTCACTAATCCAGTCGGTACTCCAGGCAGGAGACAGCTGGCGTTCCAGACGCAGGTTTTCGATGCCATGGGCACGCAATGCCGCTTCAATATCCGCATTAATGACTGACGTGGCCGGACAGCCTGAATAAGTGGGCGTAACCAGCACTACCAGCGTTTCGCCCTCGTAATACAACTTGCGGATAATACCCAGGTCTACCAATGAAATAACCGGAATCTCAGGGTCTGGCACGGCATCCAGCCATTGCCAGACCTGATCCAGCTCTGGTCGGGATAACGTATTCATGCTCATCACCATGCACAGCCCGGGTAAGCGCGCTGTAAAAATTGCATTTGCGCCAGAAGGTGTCCCAAATACTCGGTGTGTCGTCCCTGTTTACCCCCTTTATGCATGAAAGGATTTTCCGGTAAAGTAAGGGTGGCCTGCTGCATGACTTCCTGTACACATGTCAGCCAGTCATCACGCAAACTTTCCGGCAAGGGAGCGATACCGGCCTTGGCCAGCGCAATATCATGCTCGTCACCCATAAACATTTCCCCGGTATAAGCCCACAAATCATCAAGCGCTACCTGCATGCGGGTATGGCTTTCAGGGGTGCCGTCACCCAGACGGATAAGCAAATCACTGCTTCGTTCAAGATGATAATTCACCTCTTTAATCGCTTTGGCGGCAATTTCGGCAACGCTGGCATGGGTAGACTTCATCAAACCCTGTAGTTGCAGAAAATGCCAGGCATCAAATAAAAACTGCCTGACGATAGTATGGGCATAATCGCCATTGGGCTGCTCTGCCAAAAGCAAATTACGAAATTGCGCACAGTCCCGTAAATAGGCCAGTTGATCGGCGGTTTTTCCTTCTGCTTCAAGCGCTGCTGCCAGCCCCAGCCAGAACTGGGTTTGACCGATAAAATCCAGGGCAATATTGGCCATGGCAATATCTTCTTCCAGTACCGGTGCATGACCACACCATTCTGAAATACGGTGTCCCAGCACCAAGGTGCTGTCGCCCATTCTCAATAACATCTGCTGCAAGGCCGTTGAAGTATCTGAATGTACTGTTTTCATTACATACTCCCCACTTCCTTGGGAATTTTAAAAAAAGTAGGGTGTCGGTAAACCTTGGAATTTGAAGGTTCAAACAAGGGGCCTCGTTTGGAGGGTGCACTGGCCACCACCTCTTCAGACTTGACCGCCCAAATACTAACCCCTTCATTGCGGCGGGTATATACATCACGGGCATTATTAATGGCCATTTCTGCATCAGGTGCATGCAGGCTGCCTACATGACGGTGACTTAACCCATGTTGACCACGAATAAATATTTCCCATAAAGGCCATTCTTGAGACATGATATGTCCTCCTTTTCTCATTGATTGTGACTAAATATCCAAATTTGACCCACTTTGTGCAAAGCAGGCTTTACCCATGACTGTTTTAGACAGCCTGTTTACGCAAGGGCAATTTTTTCGCATAAGCCGCCAGGCCTTCACGAAACCATGCTCCGTCTTTCCAGGCATTGACCCGGGCTGCCATGCGGTCTTTATTACAAGGCCCATTACCGGCAATCACGTCAAAAAACTCATTCCAGTCGGGTTGGGTAAAATCATGGGCACCCCGTTCTTCGTTCCATACCAGATTCTCGTCAGGAATGGTCAAGCCCAGGTATTTCGCTTGTGGCACGGTCTGATCCACAAACTTCTGGCGCAATTCATCATTCGTATTAATCTTAATTTTCCAGGCCATGGACTGCTCTGAATGCACCGAGTCTTTATCAGACGGGCCAAACATCATTAAGGCCGGATACCAGAACCGGTTCATGGCATCTTGCGCCATGGCTTTTTGCTCGGGGCTGCCCTGGCACATTTTGATAAGCAGGTCATAACCCTGGCGCTGATGAAAGCTTTCTTCCTTGCAGATACGGATCATGGCACGGCTGTAAGGCCCATAAGACGTGCGCTGCAAAGCCACCTGGTTCATGATGGCCGCCCCATCCACCAGCCAGCCAACTGCGCCAATATCCGCCCAGTTCAGGGTGGGATAGTTGAAAATAGACGAATACTTCATTTTTCCGGCATGCAGCAGCTCTGTCATTTCATCACGGCTGATACCCAATGTTTCGGCCGCACTATACAGATACAGGCCATGACCGGCCTCGTCCTGAACCTTGGCCAGCAAAATCGCCTTGCGTTCCAGCGTGGGGGCACGGGTAATCCAGTTCCCTTCGGGCAATTGCCCCACTACCTCTGAGTGGGCATGCTGGCCAATCTGGCGGATCAGCGTTTTGCGATAGCCCTCTGGCATCCAGTCTTTGGGCTCTATTTTTTCCCCTTTTTCAATACGTGCCATAAAGACTTTTTCTTCTTCGGGCATCTCTCCTATTGCGCGTACACGATCACTACCTGTATCAATTACCTGTGCATACATAAATTTCACCTCTGTTTTAAACGCTACACCCTAAATTAAACAACCGACCGGACGGTCACCTATAAGACACTATTAAGCCACTCAATACATTACAAATCAATAAGTATTTACCATTAAAATGTAATGTTTGAAGATAAAAAATCAACCCCGTTGTGATAAACACACCAGCCGCTGCTGCAAAGATTGCCCCTGCTCGATTAGAACGCCATGGGTATCAACAAACTTGCTGGACACATAAGTATCTGCTTTATTGGACAACCCCAGATACAAACGGGCAAACAAAGATCGGGCCATATGCCCTTCCCAATTTTCCGGCAAAGCTTCGCGGGGCAAATGTGGCGCCCGCAATGCGACATAACGATATTGGTGCACCATTAATAAACGAAGGGTTAGCGCTTCCTCATCGCTTAGTTTTCCCAACAAACCTTCTACAGGCTGAAAATTCCCGATAAACGTCCGGTAGGCATCGGCATAAACAGCCAGATCCCAATGGACTGCTGCAAAACTACGCATTTGGTCTTGTCCTTGCATGACCCCGGCTTTCCAAACCAGCGCTTCGGATGGCAAAGGCACGTCGTCGGGACCAAATGCCAGCCTGGGATTCAAAGCCGCATAACCCAGCCTTTTCAGGCCGCGCATAAGCACATCCGTATTTTCTCCATTCAAATAAACCAGATGCCATTGTTGGGCAACCCGGGAGGCATAAAGCACCCTGGCCGCATAAGCAAATTCGGCTCGTGCGGCAGGCGTAAGACGATAGAAACTGCGCCGCCCGATACGCTCACCGGCTAGCTGTCCGGCAGCCACCAAGCGCGATACGGCCGTACGCACCAGATTTTCACTAATTCCTGCCATCGCACAGGCGTCTATGACATTACCCATCCACAATACGCCCCCGCGCGGCTCCACCACATCTCCATACAGCGTGACAATAAACGCAGCCGCCTTCAGCGGGACGGCATGCAACAATTGCCTGATCAGCATATCAACTTCATTGACAGAACGGGAAACAGATTTGGACATTAAATATTTACACCAATAAAAACCAGAAACTCAAAATGTACCAGCTTTTGCCACCTATTACAGGCAGCAATATGTTTTCAGACCGGTTTTCAAGTATGCCTCACACCGTTTTCTTCATGCATTCAGGCATGAGGCACTGCTTATTTACAACCCCAAATACGCCGAACGTATACGGGGATCAACAATCAACGCTTGCGCCTCTCCTGACAGCGTGATGTGTCCGGTTTCCATCACATAACCACGATCGGCAATTGACAAAGCACCAAAGGCATTCTGTTCAACCAGCAAAACCGTGACATCCAGGCTTTTGAGGTTTTTGACCACATCAAAAATCTGCGCCACCAGAATGGGTGCCAGCCCCATGCTGGGTTCATCAAGCAACAGGCAAGACGGCCGGCTTAGCAAGGCTCTGGCAATGGCCAGCATCTGCTGCTGTCCGCCCGACAAGCCGCCTGCTGGCAGGTTTCGTTTTTCACGTAATATGGGAAACATATTAAAGGCATCCTCCATATCACGATCCACCTTGTCATCCGTGTACAGGTAAGCGCCCAGACGCAGGTTTTCCTCAACACTCAGACTGGTAAAAATCTGCCGGCCTTCAGGCACCTGTGCCAGGCCGTGTTTAACACGACGGTAAGCTGGTACGGTGTTAAAGCTTTCTCCGCGAAAGATAATATTACCGTCCTGTATGGGCTGAACACCAGACAAACAGTGCAATAAGGTTGTTTTGCCCGCTCCATTGGCACCAATTACCACCACAATTTCACCGGCGCTAATGTCCAGGCTCACGCCATGTAACACTTCTATCCGCCCATAACTTGAGCGTAACTGATTAACACTCAGCATAACGTGTTGCCTCCTCTGTAGCGGCTACCCCCAGATAAGCCTCGATAACCCGCGGATGACTGACAACCTCGGCGGGTGTACCTTCCGCAATTTTTTCACCATGATCCAGCACGACAATATGACTGGAAATACGCATCACCATTTTCATATCGTGCTCAACCAATAAAATGGCGGTTCCGCTTTTGGCCACTTGCGCCACCAGTTTTTCAATTTCTTCGGTTTCTACCGCATTACAGCCGGCAGCCGGCTCATCCAGCAATAAAAGCCGCGGTTGCAAAGCCAGCGCCCTGGCAATTTCCAGGCGTTTTAACGCGCCATAAGACAGGGAGCCGGCTTCAAAATCAGCCGCCCGCTCAAGCCCTACTGTTTTAAGCAGCGCCATAGACTGTTCCTCGGAGCGTTTCATACGGCGTCGTGCAGAAGGAATGCCCAGCAAATCAGCCAGTAGCGAACCATTTTCCTGCAAATGAAAGCCTGTCGCGACATTTTCAAGCACGGTCATTGCAGAAAATATCTGCAGGTTCTGAAACGTTCTTGACAAGCCACGACGGGCCAGCAAATGTGAGGGCATCCCCGTCACCAGCTCACCCGCCAGGCGAACCTCACCCTGTTGCGGGCTATAAACCCCGGACAGCATATTGAACAAAGAGGTTTTACCGGCACCATTGGGGCCGATGACCGAAACAATCTTGCCCTCATCAACCGAAAAGCTGACATCCTGCACAGCCCGCACGCCACCAAATGAAATGCTCACTCCTTTTACGTCAAGCAGACTCATCAACCTCTCCCCCGTACCATACGTACCAGACTGGGTAATACGCCACCGCGCAGAAAAATCATCACCAGCATCATGATCAAGCCCAGAACAATCTGTTCATATTCCTGTAAAAACGTCAGTATCTGTGGCAACGCTGTCAACAGGGTCGCCCCCAGAATCGCCCCAACCACTGACGCCGCGCCACCCAATACCGCCATGGTAACGATTTCAACCGAGTGCATGAAACCCGCCACATCGGGGGTAACAAAGCGATTTTGCATGGCCAGTAAAGAACCAGCTACCGACGCATAAACGGCAGAAATAACAAACCCGCGCAATTTGAACCGCGCCACATCAATACCCACGGTACGTGCCGCTATTTCTGAACCATGCAAGGCATGCAAGGCACGACCGGTCGCGCTATGCTTCAAGTTCAGGGCCATCCAGACGCCGATCAGCAGAACCAACCCATTGAAGGCATACCAGAACTCGGCATTGCTGAGCGAGATTCCCCAGCTTTTAAGCAATGCCCTGATCCCGGGATCAGCCACCACCATGCCATCAGGTCCGCCGGTTAGCCAGGCCTCGTTGTTCAGCACCATAAAGATCAGCATGCCAAACCCCAAGGTGGCGACAGACAGGTAGTAACCGCGCAAACGCAGGATGGGGCGTCCCACCACCCAGGCCACGGCACCGGAAACAACCGCCCCCAGCACGCAAGCGCTTAATACAGAAACATTAAGATGAACCGGTGCCAGGGCGCAGGCATAGGCCCCGATCCCGATAAAACCGGCATGTCCCAGACTGATCTGCCCGACATACCCCGTCAAGATCACAATACTGATCACCGACAGACTATTAACAAACACCAGGGAACCAATGCGCAAATAATAGGAGGAAGGAAAAAACAAGGGGGCCAGCGCCATTAGCACCAACAACACCAGCAACGTAACTTGTTTGGAAGAAAGTCTTTTCATTATTTAAACCCTCTCGGCAACTTTACGGCCAAACATACCCTGAGGCATGAAAAACAGCACACCCAGAATTACCACGAATGCTGCCGCATCCTTATACTGTGAACTGATATAACCTGCTGTCAACGCTTCGAGCAAACCTAGCAACATGCCACCCGCCAATGCCCCTTTGGGATTTCCCATTCCGCCCAGCATGGCCGCAGCAAACCCCTTCAGTGCCAGCGTCATGCCAATGTCATAGCTTGTCAGGGTAATCGGTGTAATCAAAATACCGGCCAAGGCGCCAATCGCGGCAGACAGGGCAAAAGACAAGGCCATGATATAGCGGGTATTAATACCCACCAGTAAAGCAGCGATACGGTTATTGGCGGTTGCCAGCACTGCCCGCCCCGTTAAGGTGCGGGTAAAAAACAGCCATAACACCACAAACACCAGCAACGCCCCGGCAATCACCCATAAACTCTGTGGCAGGATGGTTGCGCCCAGCACATGAATAGGATCATTGCCGGAAAAGGCGGGAAAACGATGGAGCTCTTTATCCAGCAATATCTGCGTTAACCCGCGAATAAAAATAGATGCTCCAATCGTAATAATAATCAGGCTGGCCACGGGTGCACCACGGGCCGGCTCAATGGCCAGCTTGTTTAAAAGTATGCCAATAACTGCCGTTAGCACAATCGCCAGGGTTGCCGCCAATAACAAGGGGGCACCGGCCGCATAGGCAGAGGCCGTAATCATGCCGCCCAGCATGACAAACTCACCTTGGGCAAAGTTGGCCACGTCGGAGGCGTTATAAATAATAGTAAAACCCAGGGCTACCAGCGCATAAACGGCGCCAACGGTTAGCCCGGACAGCAAAAACTGCATGAACTCAGACATATATGTCTCCGGAATTTCATCTGATCGTAATGATGAGTGGAGGCATGCGCCTCCACAAAAAATGGCGTTACTCGATGAGCTTCCAGTTACCGTCCTGGATTTCCAGCATCCGGAAAGCACTCAGATCCAAACCCAGATGATCTTTGGCCGACATGGTATAAGTACCGGTGGTGCCCACCAGGCCCTTTGTGTTTTCCAAGGCATCCCGAATGGCGGCAGGCTCTGCTTTGCCGGCACGCTCTATGGCATCCACAACCAAATACAAGGCATCATGCGCATATCCGCCAAAAGTGGAAACCGGCTTGCCGGCCATGCTTTCATATTGTTGTTTATAGCGTAAGGCCACTTCCCGCTGCGGGTCATCTTCTGCCAGCAACTCGGCAACCAATAAGGGGGTTCCGGGTAAACGCACGCCTTCAGCCTCTTTTTTACCCGCCAGTTTAATAAAGGCATCCGATGCCACCCCATGCGACTGGTACAACGGCAAATCAATGGCCAGCTGCGCATAATTCCGGGTAATAATGGCAGGCCCCGACCCCAGTCCCAGGCTAAGAATGGTCTGAACGCCCTCTTTATTGCGTAAATTGGTCAACTGTGGGGTCATGTCCGCATCAGTGGGGCCAAAGACCTCATCGCCCACTACGGCAATACCATAATCACCCACGATATCCAGACACTGCTTGCGCATAGAGGCACCAAAACTGTCTGAACCCGATATCAAGCCCACTTTTAACAGTTCCCGCTTTTTCATATCTTCAAAAATCTTGGCGCAGGCCATGCGGTCTGTATGTGGCGTCTTGAAGGTATGGGAGCGTACCGGCTGGATAACTTCAATCGCACCGGCCAGAGACACAAAAGGTATCCCCTCTTCCTGCACGGTGGGTATAATCGCCATTGTTGCACCGGTTGTGGTGCCTCCTATAATGGCTACCACTTCGTCATCTTCCACCAAACGGGTGGCAAAGGTACGTGCTTTGTTGGCATCACCGGCATCATCATAGGCGATCAGCTTAAGCTGCTTGCCAAGCACACCGCCTTTGGCATTAATGTCATCCACCAACATTTTCAGGGTTTGCGCTTCGGGTTCTCCCAGATAAGAAGCAAACCCCGTCGCCGAAACCGTGGAACCAATGCGGATTTCTGCCTGTACACCTGTTGCAAAACATAAAGCGGCAAGCAAGCCTGCCCATTTACGACCTGTTTTTCCTGTTTTGTTATGACTCATTTTTTGTCTCCTGTTTATTTTCAGACATTTAAATATTTTCCGGCTTGTGCTTAAGTGGCACTTGCCGGAAACAAATACAGCTTAATTATTTTTTAAGGCGACGCCACATCGCCACTCTGAACCGGTTAGCCACAAACGCCGAATCAGCAAAGCAGCAATTGCCTGCCGGATTGGCACCCGTACCATGAAAGTCACTGAAAGCGGCACTTTGATTAACAAAAATCCCACCCACCAAATTAACGGACAGGTTCACACCCGCTTGGGCAAACGCATCAACCGCCTGGGCCAGACGCTTTTCATCGGTTTCATAAATAGCCCCGGTAATCGCCCCTTTAGTACGTGCCAGCTGCGTGGCACGACGTATGCCCTCTTCCACATCGTCCACGGCAATCACAAAAGAAACCGGGCCAAAGCATTCGGCACCGTAAATATTTTCATCACTGGCATCCAATGCCTGAATCAAGGGTGTTGCCGTACGTACCTGTTCCATGCCAGGCAAGGCCGCTGAATCGCGGATCAGGCGTCCGGCTCCACGCATGGCTGCAACACGTTCCAGCGTAGCCTCGTTAGCAATGGCCCCCGTAACCATGACTGCCCGCGCAGGATCAGCCAGCAAGGCATCCACCGCATTGGATATACCGGCCGTCACTTCATCAAACGTCTTGCGTTCACCGTTAACCAAAACACCGTCACGCGGCACAAACAGGTTTTGCGGTGTGGTACACATTTGTCCGCTATACAGCGTCAGGGAAAAAGCGATGTTCTGGCACATGGCTTCAAAGTCATCGGTTGAACCCAGCACAATACTGTTCACACCAGCCTCTTCGGTATACACCAGCGGAGTAGCCGCCTGCGTGCGCAGCCACTGCCCAAAAGCGGTTGAACCCGTGTAGTCAATCAGCGCCACGTCAGGGTGCAAGGCCAGTTGCTTGGCCATGCCCATGCCGTCATCTTCAGCCGCCAATAACACGACATCTGCAGGCAAGCCCTGTTCAGACAACACTTCGCGGGCTACCCGTACCGTGATGGCCATAGGCAGGATAGCTGATGGGTGCGGCTTGGCAATAACCGTATTGCCGGTAACCAGGTTGGCAAAAAATGCCGAATAGCTGTTCCAGGTTGGAAATGTCTGGCAGCCAATTAGCACCGAGACACCGCGTGGAATAATGCGCCAATGCTTTTCCAGAACCAGATCACCTGCCCTGCCCTGTGGCTTGACCCAGTCGGTCTGTCCGGGAATCTGACTCATTTCCGCCCAGGCGTAAGCCAATGCTTCCAGAGCCCTGTCCTGTGCATTCGGCCCACCCGCCTGAAAGGCCATTGGGAAAGCCTGTCCGGAAGTATGCATAACGGCATTGGCTATTTCAAAGCTCATGCTATTAAGACGCGCAAGAATTTCCAGACAAATCCCCATGCGCACGTCCAGGGACGTATTGGCCCAGACTTTACCGGCCTCCTGTGACTGCTTCAGCAACGTTTCTGCACTGGCAACCGGATAGCGTATGCCCAATGCCACACCATAAGGGGATTGTTCATTTCCGGCCCGGCCCTGTTCGGGATGACCGGGCAAGCTGAAATCTTTGTTCAAGAGGGCATCATAGGCCTGCTGCCCCTCTTCTTTGGCTTGTTCCCCATAAAAACGGGTACTGGGCATTTCCGGATAAGCAGACCAGAACCCGCGATGCTTAATAACCTCAAGCGCTGTTTCCAGCGTAGAACGATGCTTTTCAAATAAACTGGACATTCCTGATTTTCCTGTATGAAATTATTTTCAATACATTATTGACCAACCGGCCGGTTTATGCAATAGTGTCGAACATTAATTGCAAAAAAAATCCGGGAAAACAAAAAATCCCAAATAAATAAACCTTAGTAAAGGAGACAACATGGCACTTCAGTCACATGAAAGTGTTGCAATAAAGCTTGAAGAAAATGTATTGCATCTCACCCTGAACCGTCCCGATAAATTAAATTCGTTTAATGTCGATATGCACCTGGCATTACGTGCAGCATTAACGCAGGCAGCACAAGACCCTGCCGTTCGGGCCATCTTGCTAACGGGTGCTGGCCGGGGGTTTTGTGCCGGCCAGGATCTGGCTGAACAAGACCCCGCTGCCAGCAATACCACGCCAGATCTGGGTGAAACCATTGAACAGTATTACAACCCCCTGATCCGTCAAATACGTGCTTTGTCCAAGCCGGTTATCTGCGCTGTCAACGGGGTGGCGGCTGGCGCTGGCGCCAACCTGGCATTGGCTTGCGATATTGTGCTGGCAGCCCGTTCCGCCCGTTTCATCCAGGCCTTTACCAAAATTGGCCTGGTTCCAGACTCAGGCGGCACCTGGCTGCTTCCCCATTTATTGGGTGAAGCCCGTGCCAAAGCGCTGGCATTGACGGCAGCCCCCCTTGAGGCGAGCACTGCGGCCAACTGGGGATTGATTTGGCAGGTCCTTGAAGATGATCAATTACAAGCCAGAGCCACTGAACTTGCCCGCCAACTGGCTCAAGGCCCTACTTTCGGGCAAGGGCTAATCAAACAAGCGATCCAGACCGCCTCAGTCAATACATTAGATCAACAACTTGACCTGGAACGCGACCTGCAACGCCAGGCCGGATGCAGCGAAGATTATGCCGAGGGCGTCAGCGCTTTTCTGGAAAAACGTCCTGCCGTTTTCAAAGGAAAATAAACATGTCCGATCACACCCTTTCCCCCACCCTGGCCCAGGACTGCGCCAACGCCATGTGGCAAGACGATCTTGCCGCCCAGCACTTGGGCATGCAACTGCTTGACGTTGAAACCGGCAAGGCCAGCATGCGCATGCGCATCAAGTCCCACATGCTTAATGGCCACGGCACATGTCATGGCGGCTATATTTTTACCCTTGCGGATACTTGTTTTGCTTTTGCCTGCAATACTTATAATCAACGCACCGTTGCCCAGCATTGCTCAATTACTTATCTTGAACCGGCACTTGAAAACGACGAATTAACGGCATATGCCCGTGAAATCAGCAAGCAGGGACGCAGCGGGCTTTATGACGTCGTTATTCGCAACCAGAACGGTAAACATATCGCTGAATTTCGCGGTCATGCCCGCACAATTAAAGGCACCTTATTACCCAGTACACAACCCTGACCAATACATCGTCAAAAACACAATAAAGAAACATAAAGCTAGAGGAAACAAAAATGGAAAACCTGACCCCCAGAAAAGAAGACCTGGACCCTATCGAAATAGCATCCCGCGATGAACTGTCCGCCCTGCAATTGCAACGCATGCAATGGACACTTAATCATGCTTATGAAAACTCCCCTTTTTACAAGGCACATTTTGATAAAGCCGGTCTTCATCCATCCGACCTGAAAACCCTGTCAGATCTGGCCAAATTCCCTTTTACCCAAAAAACAGACCTTCGGGATACCTATCCTTTTGGCATGTTTTCCGTACCACAAAACAAACTCGCACGCATCCACGCCTCTTCCGGCACGACCGGCAAACCGGTGGTTGTGGGTTATACCCATAATGATATTGAGGTTTGGGCAAGCCTGGTGGCCCGTTCCATTCGCGCCGCCGGTGGCCGGCCCGGTGATGTTCTGCATAACGCCTACGGCTATGGCCTGTTTACTGGGGGTCTGGGGGCGCATTATGGTGCCGAGAAACTGGGTTGCACGGTCGTGCCTATTTCCGGTGGCATGACCGAACGCCAGGTATCACTTATTCAAGACTTCAAACCCCGCATCATTATGGTCACGCCGTCATACATGCTTTCCATCCTTGATGAGTTCCATCGCCAGGGGCTGGACCCTCGCGAATCATCCTTGGCCATTGGCATTTTTGGCGCAGAACCCTGGACCAATGCCATGCGGCAGGAAATTGAACAGGCCTTTGATATGCATGCCGTTGATATTTACGGTCTGTCTGAAATCATGGGCCCAGGTGTTGCCAATGAATGCGTGGAAACCAAAGATGGCCTGCATATCTGGGAAGATCATTTTTATCCGGAAATCATCAACCCCGAAACCGGTGAGGTCTTACCCGATGGGGAAGAAGGAGAACTGGTCTTTACCACCCTGACCAAAGAAGGTTTGCCAATTATTCGCTACCGCACCCGCGACCTGACCCGCCTGCTACCGGGTACGGCACGCAGCATGCGCCGTATGGAAAAAATTACCGGTCGCAGTGATGACATGATTATTCTGCGCGGGGTCAATGTTTTTCCTACCCAGATTGAAGAGCAAATTCTTAAGTGCCATGGCTTGACCCCCCATTTCCAGATTGAACTGAACAGAAGCAGCACACGGATGGACAGCATGACGGTCAATGTAGAATGCCAACCCGGCGCCGCCGATGAAAATGCCCGAAAATTTTCAGCCAAAGAACTGGCACACCATATAAAAAGCATTGTCGGGATCAGCACAATCGTTAATGTTACGTTGCCTGGTTCATTAATACGCTCTGACGGAAAGGCCAAACGAGTGATCGATAATCGCCCAAAGCGTTAAATACTGTTGTTCTGAGTAAGGTTTAAATATAATCCCTGGCCAGAAACAAGCTAAAATAGCACTTTTTAGCTTTTATTTTATAGGACAACAAATCAGTATGGCACGCGCCCGAGCAGCAGATTTCGAGGAAAAACAGCTTCACCTCCTGGTTAATGCTGCCGCAGTTTTTGCAGAATTAGGCATGGAAAAAGCCTCCATGTCACAAATTGCTGCCCGCAGTAAGGTTTCCAAAGCACTTCTTTACCACTATTACCCCAGTAAAAGTGCTTTGATTTTTGATATTATCCGCTCGCATCTGGAAGAACTGGATCAGGCATTGCAAGCGGTTGCAGATGAGGCACAAAACGACTTGCCAGAACAGCGCTTGCGCAAACTGGTTCGTCAAATACTGGAATGCTACCGTGATGCCGATGACAAGCATATTGTTCAATTAAATTGTCGCGGCTTGCTGGGAGAAGAAGAAACCAACGAAATAAATGAACTGGAAAGGCGCATCGTGATGCGGATTGCCAATACCCTTCACGACATCAACCCTGAAATCAATAATAAACGTCCTTTACTTAAACCGGTAACCATGTCCCTGTTTGGCATGCTCAACTGGGTTTACATGTGGTTCAAGCCCAACGGCCCCATCACACGCGAAGAATATGCCGACGTGGCCACCACGTTAGTACTGGAAGGCCTGAAAAACATACATTAATTAAAGCTGAAGCGGTTCCCGGCTTTAGGGGGGTCAGTTCAGAGCATCGGATGCACATAATGGTTAACGCAAACCGTTAGCATGCCAATGAATACAGAATAATTGTATTTTTATGCGGCCTTAAGCGATTAAGCCACCACCACATTGCACAAATCGGCAGGCAAGAACTGTGCGGACTGTTCGTCAAGCAAAATAAGCGCATTGGGATGTGATTTAATAACCGAAGCCGGCAACTGCTCGATAACAGGGCTTTCATACAGTTCTGCCATGATCTGCGCCTTGTTGGTGCCGGTGGCGATCAGGATAATTTGCTTTGATTCCATGATGTCCTGCAGGCCCAGCGTAATGGCCTGAGTAGGCACCTCATC
>JAAYHN010000187.1 GCA_012735395.1 Alcaligenaceae bacterium
ACGTATATCATCCAGTGGGAAATCTATATTTGCCGAAAGATTTGAGGTTACCACTCTTATTCTCCATCTAAAATCTGAATTTAAAAATTATCAGGGACCAGTTCTTATTGGCCTGAAGCCAGTTTTGTATTTAACCGATCAGTTTTGCAACAAGTTCATTCGACGAAGTCACTTTAAATTTGCGCATGAGTCTTGCCCTATGCGCATCAACCGTACGGTAACCAATACCAAGCAGCTTGCCAATTTCCTTGCTGCTTTTTCCTGCTACAAGAAACTGGGCTATTTCACGTTCACGGGCTGTCAATTCAGTCGTAATCTGCCTTTTTTCTGAAATATCCTCAAACACCCATACAGCGGCCGAGAACGGATCGTTCCTGTTAATGGCCTGTCCGCTCACATGACACCAGAATAACTGCCCGTTATTGCGTTTCATGATCCGATCATCGGAATAACGCCCTTCACTTCGCATAACCATCAATGCACGGTCGCCAATATGTTCAAATTCTATAGCTGAGGGATATAGGGTAAGCAGTGATTTGCCTTGCAATGCTTCGGGTGAATAACCAAACATTTTGGAAAATGCCCGGTTACATGACTGCACGTAACGGTTGCGGGACACTAACAATCCAACCGGTACCATACCAAAAGCCAGCAACAGATCATCCTGGGTAGCGGGAGATAAAAGGTGGCTTGTCTCCATTATTAAATATCCTTTATCGGGTAAACCCTTGCGTAATCAAGCAACTATCAGTATGGGAAAGTATTGGGCATTATAACCTCATCCCAATAAAGCTAAAAAAGCACAAGGAGACATAACGTGACCGTATCTATTGTGGGCTGGTCCCATCTCCCATTTGGCCGTCTTGATAATCTTGGCCTTGAAAACCTGATCGTCAGTGCCGCAACACAGGCCCTGAATCATGCCGGTATTGGTGGCGATCAGGTTGATGGTGTCTGGCTGGGCAATCTGAATGGTGGCTTCAGCCCTGAAATTTTTGCCTCTTCACTGGCGCTTGAAGCTGATTCCGGTTTGCGCTGGAAACCGGCCAACCGGCTGGAAAATGCCTGCGCTTCCGGTTCTGCCGCCATTTATGCGGCATGTGATGCCATTGAGTCCGGGCGAACCCGGGTGGCCTTGGTCATTGGTGCTGAAAAAATGACCGGTGTCAGTGGCAGTGAAATCACCCGTATTCTGGGTAATTGTGCACACCCGAGTGATGTCAGCCAGATTGCGGGTGGTTTCCCCGGTATTTTTGGCCAAATGGCGCAACAGTATTTTGCAGCCTGGGGCGAACACTCGGCCACACTGGCCCGCATCGCCGCCAAAAATCATGCCAATGGTGTTGCCAATCCATGGGCTCAAATGCGGCGTGATCTGGGGTTTGAGTTTTGCAATACCGTTTCAGAAAAAAATCCGCTTATCGCGGCCCCATTACGCAAAACCGACTGTTCACTGGTGTCTGATGGCGCCGCCGCCCTGGTGTTGGCCAGTGACGAGGCAATACGTGACTTTCCGAGAGCGGTAAACATTCGTGCACGGGCCCAGGTGAATGATTTACTGCCTTTATCCGGACGACAGGCGGTGACCTTCGAGGGCCCCCGCCGTGCCTGGTCCAATGCCCTGGAAAATGCCGGCTGTTCAATTGATGACCTGTCATTTGCCGAAGTCCATGACTGCTTCACTATTGCCGAACTATTATCTTATGAGGCCATGAATCTGGCGCCTGCCGGGCAGGGACACACGCTTTTGGAAGAAGGCGTGGTCATGCGCGATGGCCGTTTGCCCGTTAATGTATCCGGTGGTTTAAAAGCCAAGGGGCACCCGATTGGCGCGACCGGTGTTTCCATGCATGTCATTTCAGCCATGCAGCTTTGCCAGGAAGCGGGCGAGATGCAGTTGCCCGATCCAGTTCTGGCAGGTGTGTTTAATATGGGGGGTGCCGCCGTGGCCAACTATGTCAGTATTCTGGAGCGGGTACAATGAATATTGCCCTGTATCTTCAACGTACGGCCACTGCCAACCCCGATGCGCCAGCGGTTTATGCGGGCACACAGTTGCAA
>JAAYHN010000188.1 GCA_012735395.1 Alcaligenaceae bacterium
ACCCAGCTTTGCCAATAAATCATCAACCTGTTGCTGGTTCTGTACCGTGGTATCGTCTGCCGGTTCAACTGCCGGGCCATTCAGCAAGGCGGCATCCCCTTCGGGTTCCGGCTCTTGCCAGTGCCCCTTGCCTTCCGGGATATTATCACTTAACACCTGCAACAATTCCTGTTCTACCCGCTCTATCAGGACGGTTAGTTTACCGGAAACCTGACCGGTCAAATCCTGGAAACTCTGGGCGGTAATGATTTCAATCATGGCCTGGTCAACCGGTTTGATTTTTTCCCTGAAACCATTATGAAACGCCTTGATTTCATCAAGCAGGCCGGCGGGCAACAAGACCCGCCCTTGCCCGTCTTCTGAGAGCGCATTGATTTTTTCGGCCAGATTCTGGTTATCACGTTTTAACGCAGACAAGTCATCCTGCACTTTTTCCGTGCTATTCAAGACCGTGTTGGCCGCCTGCTCTGTTAATGAGGTGATATAACGAATACGCGAACGGACATCAGGCATGGCCTGAGTCGCTGCCTGAACGGTTGGTTCAAGCCCGAGTTCACGTAAACTGTCGCGCAACATGCGCGTAACATAGGCAATCCTGTCGTAAACCGGTTCAGTGCTGTTTGGTTTTTCTTCCGGCTGGTCAAATTCTGTCATGCTTGTTCTCCCGGGGCGGTTATCAGCCGCCACTTCCCATGCGGCGTTTGGCTTTTTCAAAAACCTTGCCCAGGTTTTCTTCCAGGGTCGCCGCCGTAAAAGGTTTCACCACATAGCCATCGGCACCGGCTTTGGCCGCACTGACGATATTTTCACTTTTGGCCTCTGCCGTTACCATAAGAACGGCCAACTGTTTAAGCTTGTCATCGGCGCGGATTTCCTTGAGCATGCTTAGCCCGTCCATCACCGGCATATTCCAGTCGGACACCACCAGGTTATAGGCAGGAATGGCACTACGCAGTTTACCCAGGGCCTGCGCACCATCTTCGGCTTCATCGACATTTTCAAAACCAAGATCTTTCAGCAGATTTTGATAATACGACGCATCGTTGGGAAATCATCAACAATGAGAATTTTAATATTTTTATCCATAAAACTTAATATTCCAAATTTAAATTTTTTTCATTTAACTTACCGTCAAACGGATGCCGGTTTATTTTCTTTTGCCTGAACGGTTTTGGGCCAGTCCCTTGAATAAGCGCTCACCTATTTTATCCAGTGGCACGGCTTCATCGGCAGCCCCATTATGCAACGCTTCTTTGGGCATGCCAAATACGACCGATGAGGCCTCATCCTGAACAAAGGTATCAGCCCCGGCCTGGCGCATGGCCAGAAGGCCATCGGCGCCATCCCTGTCCATACCGGTTAAAACGATACCTGTCGCCCGGCGTCCGGCTTCTTTGGCTACGCTATGGAATAATACATCAACTGCGGGTTTATGACGGTTGACCGGTTCCGAATCAATCAAGACCGTCCGGTAATGGGCACCCACCTTGCGTATGGCCATATGGGCGACACTGCCGGGTGCCAGATACACATGCCCCCACTCCAGGACTTCATCGCCCTGTGCCTCATGGACGGTAAGCGCACAACTGCGGTCCAGCCTTTGCACAAATGAGGCGGTAAAACCGGCTGGCATATGCTGGGTAATCACAATTGGCGGACACTCGGCCGGCAAGCGGGTCAAAACCCGTGTCAGGGCCTCGGTTCCTCCGGTAGAAGAGCCAATGGCAATCACCCAATCCCTGGACATGCCTTCGATCGCACTTTGAATACGTGGCAAAGGCTTTTCTGCCGGATTATGCCCGTAAGTTTTCAGGCGTGCCTTGCTGGCTGCACGTATTTTGTCAGCCACTTCATTTTGATAGGCAGCCAGGCTTGTACCCGACTGCGCGGTGGGCTTGGGCACGATTTCAACCGCCCCCAGCTCCAGTGCACGCATGGAAACCGCAGAATTTTCCTGGGTTAACGATGACACCATTACCACCGGCATGGGCCGCAAACGCATCAAGCGCTCAAGAAAATCAAGCCCGTCCATTTTGGGCATTTCAACATCAAGCGTGAGAACATCCGGATTCAGCTGCTTGATCATGTCACGGGCAACCAGTGGATCGGGGGCCGTGCCCACCACGACCATATCCGGTTCCGCGTTTATCAGATCCGTCATGATTTTGCGCATCAGGGCAGAATCATCAACACACAACACTTTAATCGGATTTATTTTGGATTCAATCATATTCTTAATGACAACTAACTGCTATTTCTCTGGTAAACAGTCTGGCCCAGTAAAGTAAATTTATCGGTTAATGATGCCAGCGTTTCCGAGTGCCCGATAAACAAAAGCCCCCCGGGTTTCATGACACGGGCAAAACCGGCAATCAGCCTTATTTGCGTATCACGATCAAAATAAATCATGGTATTGCGACAAAAAATCACATCAAACAGATTCTTGTGGGGCCAGGAAGGCGAAATCAGGTTCAATTCTGAAAACTCGACCCGGCTGGCCAGTGCCGGCTTGACCCTGGCTTTTCCTTCAAAGCTGTTAACACCCCTTAAAAAATGCCTTTTCAGGCGTTCCGGGGAAACACCGTTGAGCTTGCCAAGATTATAAACCCCTGCCCGCGCTCTTTTCAGGGCATTGGAATCGATGTCTGTGGCGGTAATGACCGGACATACCGTATGTTCACCAAGCACCTCATTGAGCACCATCGCCATGGAATAAGGCTCTTCTCCGGTAGAAGCGGCGGCACACCACATTTCACAATTGGTACGGTGCTTTTCCAGGTATTGCGCCAGCATTTCAAAATGATGGGGCTCACGGAAAAAAGCCGTATGGTTGATTGTAAAAGCATTAATGAAAGACTCCCAAACCGGGTGCTTGTCATTATTTGCGATTTCATTCAAAAAAGCGTCAATGGAAGAAAACCCATACTGCTTGCATAAACCAAACAGCAAACGCTGGCTGGACTTCATTTTATGTTCGCCCACAATAATACCGGTGCGTTGCTGCAATAATTGCATGGCACGTTCAACCTGCCCGCCCGTTACGCCAGCCTGGGCTGTCAGCATATCCATTGCCTACTCCTGTACGATGTCATCAAGCACCCAGTGCTCGTGATCAACCAGTTTTTCTACATCAACTATTTGCAATAATTGGTCTTTATAGGTTGTTAAGCCAGTCAGGTAAGAAGCCGGATTATTAACATTGGGCGGTGGTTCTATCGTATCGCGCGCAATCAACTCGACATTGGAAACGCTATCCACGACAATCCCCACAATGCGGTCAGTCAGCCCCAGAATAATAACGACCGTCTGGCTTGAATAAGCGACTTCTTCTACCCTGAGCTTGATGCGCAAATCAATGACAGGAATAATTTGCCCACGCAAATTAATCAAACCCTGTATGTATTCGGGCATATGGGCAACCCGTGTCACATGCTCCTGGTGATATTCCCTGATTTCCTGTACTTTAAGAATATCAATGGCAAATTCCTGTCCGCCTACGCAAAACACCAGACAGTGATAATTCAGTTCCTGTTTTTTTTCCTGGCTCATGTTTAATTCTCTCTTAACTGTATTGATTGCCCCTGCCCCTGCTCATAAGACATGAATCCCGTCTGGTTCTGCTCAAGAATGGTGGCTGCGTCAAGGATCAGGGCGACACTGCCATCGCCCAGGATGGTTGCGCCAGATACCCCTGCCACCCGTTTAAAATGGGTTTCAAGATTTTTGACAACAATTTGATGTTGCCCCAATAACTGGTCTACCGCCAAGGCATAACGGCTTTTACCAACCTGCAATACCGCCAGGATCGAGTCTTCCAGACTATGCTGGGCACCGGGAATGGAAAAAATTTCCCATAATTTAATAATGGGCAAATGCTCACCCCGCAGCAGCAGCAAGGCTTTGTTTTCTTCAAGCAAACGGATTTGATCTTCTTCGGGTTGCAGGCATTCAACAATATGGTTCAGCGGCAAAACAAAACGCTCGTTCCCCACCTGAACCGACATACCATCCATAATGGCCAGCGTGAGCGGCAGGGAGATGCGAATGGTTGTTCCTTTACCCCGCTCTGATTCGATCTGGGTCAAGCCACCCAGTTCCTGGATGTTACGCTTGACTACATCCATGCCAACACCACGCCCGGAAACATCGGTAACTTTTTCCGCAGTTGAAAAACCGGCTTCAAAAATAAGCTGGAAAGCCTGGTCATCACTCATGCTATGGGAAGCGGGCAAGCCTTTTTCAATGGCCTTGTCAATTAATTTGGCACGGTTCATGCCGGCACCGTCATCACTAACCTCAATGACAATGCGGCCACCCTGATGCTGGGCACTGACCGTGATGGTTCCCAAAGCATCTTTATCATTGGCAATGCGTTCTTCAGGCAGCTCGATGCCGTGGTCGATACTGTTACGGATGAGATGGGTCAGCGGGTCAATCATGCGTTCAATCAGGCCCTTGTCCAGCTCGGTGCCGCCACCCAGGGTAACCAATTCAATTTGTTTACCCAATTTGCCTGCGGTTTCCCGAACCAAACGCGGGAAACGGCCAAAAGCATAATCCATTGGCATCATGCGCAAAGCCATAATCGCTTCCTGCAAGGTGCGTAACGCCGCTTCCATATGTTCGATATTCTGCAATAAATCGGCATGCGCAATCGGGTCAAGGGATTGGCTGGTTTGCATCAAGATGGCCTGGTTAATCACCATTTCACCCACCTGGTTTACCAATTGATCCACTTTCTGTACGGGCACCCGGATGGTATTGCTTTCCTTGGCCGAAGACGCAGCCGGGCGGGGTGAGGTTTTTTTATCTGGTACAGCCACTGCCACCGCTTCCGCCTTTTTTACCGGTTCCGGGGCGGGCAAGGCTTCTTCGCTGACGGCTATTTGTGATTCATCAATCACAAAGCAGCAAACCGCAACAATATCGTCGGGCGAAAGCGCTGACGTTATCCAGTAGTGATAATCATTGTTTTCATGGGCTTCTTTAACATGGGTACCCATGATACCCAATTCGTTCTTCAGCGAAAGCCGGTCTTTTTCAGGTAAATTGAAAAGCGTTACCTTGTACAGTTTTTCGCCGTCAGGCACCTGGATGGGTGCATCTGCCGTACTGGCCACCGCCTTGTTTGCAGGCTCTGTCACTTTTTCTTTGCCAGCCACGGGCTTGGTGTCCATCCCGGCTGTGACAGCTTGGGCCGTTTTATTTTCAGCAACCTGGGCCAGCATTGCCAGCAATTTGTTTGCATTCTCCGTGTCGGGTTCCCGCTGTTCCCGGTAGGCCTGGACCAGATCCCACAGGACATCTTTGGCCTTTAAAAACACACTGATTGATTCATGCGTCAAAGGTAATTTATGATTGCGGATGAGATCAAGGATGTTTTCAAGTTTATGCGTGGTATTGACCAGGTCATCAAATACGCCAAATGCCGCTGCCCCGCCCTTGATGGAATGGGCGCAACGGAATATGGCGTTTAATGATTCATGATCGGGCACGGCCGGATTCAAAACAAGGAGCATTTCCTCCATGCTTTGAAGCAACTCTTGTGCCTCATCAAAAAACGTATCGTGAAACTCACTTAAATCTGGGCTACTCATACCTTATTTTCACTGATAGAAGTTATTGCGAAGAATTCTGCCAAGATCAGATCCAACTTCAATAGCCCTGGTTGATGGCTTTGAAACTACTGCTTCGGTTTGAGGCCGTTCTTTAGCAACAGATGGACGCTTTGCTTTTTTAACAGACTCCACGATTACCGGCTGGTTCAGGCGCATAACCCTGTCAAGAGGTACCGCCTGATCCAACGGTAACGCCTTGTCTGAAGCAAACGCTTTGACCGGTGCAACTGCTGTTTTCCTGGCGGTACTTGCCGGTGCCTTTTTGTCAACCTTGGCAGAAGCCCGTGCCTTTTCGGGCGCGGCAGATCTGGTATTGGCAGACTCATTTGCTTTCTTACCTGTATTAACGGCTGGTTTTGCGATTTTCTTTGATTTTTCTGCCGAATCTGTTTTTTTAGCAGGTACAGCGACTGCTTTCTGTAGCTTCTCAGGCTTTTGCTGAACCACGGCATCCGTTTTTGCTGGCCCCTGCGGTGCCTTATCACCTGCTTTTTTGGCTGTTTGGGTTTCCCTGTTCAGCATTGGCACCGGACGCACCGAAAGCGGCTTTTCTTCCTCCGGCCTGGGGGTTTCCACATTTGCCATTTCTTTGGTTTCAGCTGCCCCTGCTGTTACAACAGGCTGTATCGAGGGTACCTCAATCGTTGAATGATAGCCCCTTACACCCCTGTAACCATTGGCACCACTACCAGGATTCAGGCTTGGCGGGGCAAGCGACTCAATGGAAGCCACCGCTGACTTCATGACCGAACCCAAAATAGTATCTGCCGTAGCCGGCAAATCGAATTCTTCATTGCCAGACGCAACCGCTTCATAAGAACCAGGGCCAAACACATGCTCGGCGAGAGCGGTATTTTTTTCAAGACCATTAACCATTAAGATGGGAGTTTTTTGCGGCCCCTTTTTAGTCACGGCAACAGCACTGTCGGCCAGTACATTTTGTACCGGCGCAGTCTCTGCCGGAACGGCTTTAACAGATGCTATGCCAACATTCCCCAAAGCCGGACTGATAATTTCAGAGGCGTCCAGTGGATACATTGACGAAATGACCGGGGCAGATTCACGCGGGGTATAACCCAGATTATTCCGGCCCCGGTCCGCACCCCTTTCTTTGGCCTGTTTCAGCCTTTCATCTATTTCTTCCTGGCTCAGGCCCGGCACCGCATTCAAGCGATTAAGCTCGGCCTCTGCCTCTTCATTAAGCACAACGATACTGATACGCCGATTAATAGGCGCATACGGGTCATCTTTAACCAGATTAATGGTTGAGGCCAGGCCCTGAATCCGCCTGACCTTGCTTTCTTCCAGCCCGCCATTAACCAGCGCCTGCCTGGCCGAGTTGGCACGGTCTGCCGACAGTTCCCAGTTACTGTAAGCGAACTCTCCCGTGACATATTGGGTGGCATCGGTATGCCCGCTAATGGAAATACCGTTTGGCATTTCATTAATCAATGGGCTAAGTTCCCTGAGAACAAACAACATTTCAGGGTGCAGCCGGGCGCTGCCTGTTGCAAACATGGGTTTTTTCTGATCATCCAGAATCTGGATGCGCAAACCCTCACTGGTCATGTCCATCAGCATTTGCGGCTGATAAGGTTTCAAGTCGGGCTTTTGTTCTATCAGCTGGTTAACCTGGTGTTTCAGATTTTCAAGACGGGCACGATCCCGGCTTTCATTGTCACCCCGGCTATGCTGCGGAATCAAGTGGGACGTATCTGGCAATGCGGCCCTGTTTGGAATGGGTGTAGGAGCCCCTCCCGGAATCAGGTTTTTGCTGGCAGGCAGGTTGGGATCACCGGTAATGGCGGAAATCAGGGGACGCCGGAAATAATCAGCCAAATCCTTAAGCTCGCTTTTTGGCACCAGGGATAGAATCCACATAACCAGAAAGAAAGCCATCATCGCGGTCATGAAATCGGCATACGCAATTTTCCAGGCACCGCCTGAATGACCGCCATCGTGGGACACCCGTTTTTTACGGATAACAATACGGGGTTCATTGGATGATGACATATCCGGTACGTTTATTTAATTGACTTGGATGCCTGCATTTGCTCTTCAAGCTCAGCAAAAGAAGGACGAACCGTGGACAACAGGACTTTTCTGCCGAATTCAAGCGCAACCGGCGGGAGATAGCCCTGCATATAGGCAAGCAAAGTAACCTTGATACACTCAAGCGTTTTATAACTTTCACTCTTGCGGCTTTCCAGGGCATCGGCCAAAGGATAAACAAAACCATAGGCCAGCAAAATACCCAAAAACGTACCAACCATCGCTTTTGAAATAAGATCTCCCAGAATGGCGGGCGGCTGGTCAATGG
>JAAYHN010000189.1 GCA_012735395.1 Alcaligenaceae bacterium
GCATAGTCCAGGCAACCGCATTAAATTCATGGTTTCCCATAACCGCCAAAGCAGCATTGTTTTCTACCATTGCTTTGGCTATAAGGACGGCTTCTATTTGCTCGGGGCCTCGATCAATAAAATCACCCAGAAAAATAACTTTTCGTTCCGGGTGTTGCCAGTATCCGTTTTTTTCTGTGTAACCCAGTTTTGAAAGCAGTTGCTTTAACGGTTGGGCATAGCCATGGATATCACCAATCAGATCATACATTTTTAATTTTTCTTGATAACAGGATTATTGTGAAATCAGAGAAAAGATAAAGGTGAGGACAGATATCCAAAGGGCTCATATAAATTTGAATCATTAAAGTTTATAAAGAATATACTAACTGCTTTACCGGTTTGTGACGATTATATATAAATATAGATAACAATATCAGGCTTGCAATGCCCCGGGTTTCAGGCAGCAATATCAAACATAATTTCGTCATCCCTGAACCAGCCCGTCACACTCCAGCGTGGTTTTTTGCAAGGTAAAACTTCATGTTCAATCAGTTCGCTTCTGAAAATAACGGTTCTGCCAGCCAGCGGTAAAATGCGTTGTAGCTCCTGTGACGGGTTGAGCGGGTCATAGAGTACCAATTCGCCACCATCCGCCTGTTTCCAATCCGGATTGAGGTAGCTGACCAGGGTAATTTTTCTGGCTGACGTGTTTTTATGCTGGTCCAGGTGGCGGGTATAAGCTGCGCCCGATGCATATCGGGCATAGTGTAATTCGGCGTGCTTGAGGCCAAGAAAAAAATACCGGTTAAATGCTTCTTGCATTAAACCGGTTAATTTGAAAATTTCTTGTGTGGCAGGATATTCATCGTTGGCATCCAGCCAGAGAATGGAATCACCACGGATATGTGCCGCTTGTGCCAGATGTTGCTTGCGTCCGACGCGGGCATCGTGGAACTGGCCTTGCTCCCAGCGTTGCTGCCCCTCTAAGAATAATTGGTGTATTAAATCGGCCGGGAAGAGGTCATCGCTTATAAACCAGCCCTTGTTTTCCAGTGCTGATAAAAGTTTATCAATTGACTGCATGATGCCCTGGCCTTATGAAAAAAAGATCGACTCGAATCGCAATCTCCAGAGAAGTTTGTTAAAAATAGATTGATGTTTGCAATTTTATTCAGGCATGAATATTGAGCGGGAAGTAATAGAAAAATGCAAACCGGGCAGTAATTCTATATTGAATTGGTACTGCAAGTACAGATTTTTTCATGCCTTAAAATGTAAAAAAACCGTGACGTTTGCCACGGTTTGATAAAACCCTAAGCCTGTATAGATATCCCTTTGGGTTTGGTATTCAGGATGCTTATGTAATTGATGAATTGAGCCATACCGGGAAGCTGGCTGAAAACATTAATACCCGGCAAGGTGTGTCACTGATTCAGGTTTATATTGATACCAATGAACCGCCACGTGCGTTACCATCACGGGATGGCGTGCATATAAAAAACAGGTTCCGCGCCGAACTCAACTTACAACCATTTTAATTGAATACCAAAAGGGGACATCATGAAACGCTATGATCTGTTCATCAATGGAGAATATGTAAAACCGTCAACATCCAGCTGGTTTGAAAGCCAGAATCCTTTCACCGGTGAGGTGTGGGCTGAAATTCCCCGTTGTGATGAGCGTGATGTTGAACTGGCGGTTCAGGCTGCCCACCATGCATTGACCGAAGGCCCGTGGGCTGAAATGAGTGCAAGTCAGCGAGGCTTGTTAATGCATCGCCTGGGTGATTTGATTGCCAAAAATGCCGAACAACTGGCCCAGACTGAAGTCAGGGATAACGGCAAGCTGTATAGTGAAATGCTGGGGCAGCTCAATTACATACCGCAGTGGTTTTACTATTATGGTGGTATGTCAGATAAAATCCAGGGTGCAACCTTGCCACTGGATAAAAAAGGCTATTTTGCATATACCCGCCAGGAGCCGATTGGGGTGGTTGCTGCCATCACGCCATGGAATTCACCGCTTTTATTAATGGCCTGGAAAATCGCACCGGCATTGGCGGCCGGGTGTACTGTTGTTGTCAAACCGTCCGAGTTTACATCGGCTTCCACCCTGGAATTTGCCAGCTTGTTTGAGCAGGCCGGTTTTCCTCCTGGGGTTTTTAATGTGGTAACCGGTTTTGGCAAAGAGGTTGGTGGGGCTTTAGTTGAACACCCGCTCGTTAATAAAGTCAGCTTTACGGGTTCCGACGCAACCGGAAAAATGATCAACCAGCAGGCGGCCGGTAATTTAAAACATGCCTCCATGGAGCTGGGTGGGAAATCTGCCAATATTATTTTTGCAGATGCCGATATCGAACAGGCTGTTTATGGTGCTATTTCGGGTATTTTTGCGGCGACAGGGCAAACCTGCATCGCCGGGTCAAGATTACTGGTGCAAGATAGTATTTATGACGAGGTGGTTGAAAAACTGCTGGCAGTGGCCAAAACAGCCAGAATGGGTAATCCCATGGATACCCAGACCCAGGTAGGGCCGGTTACAACACCTGCCCAGTATCAGAAAATTCTTGATTATATTGATATTGCCAAAAATGAAGGTGCCCGGCTTTTATTGGGTGGCAAACCCGCTTCAGCACCCGAGTGTGGCACAGGCTGGTTTATTGAACCAACCATATTCGGTGATGTAGATAATAATATGAGAATTGCCCAGGAAGAAGTGTTTGGCCCGGTTTTATCCATTATCCGTTTTAAAGACGAAGCCGATGCCCTTAAAATAGCCAATGGTGTGCGTTTTGGCCTGGCAGCTGCGGTATGGACGACCGATATAGGCAAAGCGATTCGCATGACCGAAAAATTGCAGGCAGGGACGGTTTGGGTCAATACTTACCGTGCTGTCAGCTTTATGACCCCTTTCGGTGGCTATAAAGATTCCGGCTTGGGAAGAGAGAACGGGCAAGATGCCGTTCGAGAATTCCTTCAAACCAAAAGCGTGTGGATCAATAGCGGTGCTGTTGCGGGCAATCCCTTTGTGATGCGCTAGTTTTCAGGTATGGCATTCAATTCAAACTTAAAAACCGTTTTAGAATGCCTGCCGAATAATGCCTGGCCACCTGTTCCAGGAAAGCATTGAAATCAGTGTGTGCCGAACCATCGGCTTTGTCGGAAATAACCCTGGCAATGGCAAATGGTACTTCATACTCATGGCAAATCTGGGCTACCGAGGCCCCTTCCATTTCAACACATAAGGCATCGGGCAGGTCTTGCTGTAATTGGCTGGCGTGTGTGGCATTGCTTACAAAGCAGTCACCACTAATAATGATACCCGCATGCCATTGTGGCTGTTGCAGTTTGAAGGTATCCAGTACCTGGGGGTGAATGTCATTATTCATGTCATGTTGCAGGTAGCCCTGAACACTGCTTTTGAGTTGTTCGGTAAGTTTGCTGTCGGTGTCAAAATGACTTTTGCCAAGCAATGGAACCTGATAGCGGGGAAACAGTGGGGCCGCGTTTAAATCGTATTGCAGTAATTGGGTAGCCACGACAACATCGCCAATTTTGACGTCGTTGTTAATACTGCCGGCCAATCCCGTAAAAAGTATTGAATTTACCTTGAATTCCCGGATAAGTGTTACGGTTGTGGCTGCTGCAGCGACTTTACCAACTCGGGACAGAACAATAACACAGGGTTGCCCCATAAGCGTTCCCTCATGGTAAGCTCGCTGGCCAATGTTATGAATTTTTATATCAGGGCCCATCGCCTGCAACAGGCTGGCAATTTCATGATGAAGGGCGGCAATGATTCCAAGTACAGGCATGGATATAAAGAAGAAATATTGAAATAACTTTCAATTGTAAGGCTATCCTGGTGGGCATGTCTGATGAACCCGGCTGTAATGAAAATAAAGCTGCGTGAAAGAAACAAGTAGGGTGGAATAAAACCGGCCTGTTTATTAACAGGCCGAAAAAACGGGAAGAAGTTTATTCGCTTCCTTTTTCATGTTTGGGAACCCATTTCCCATCTTTGGTTTTGACCACTTCAATTAAACCTTCGATTGGATTGGTTAACGAGCCTTCCCACATTGGTTTTGTGGCAACCCAGTGTTGTAAGGAATGCACTTCACCGGTGTCGGGGTCCATTAGCATTAATTTGTCGTCCTGTTCATTTTCCATTTTCAGCTCCTTTTGCCTGTGCGTTATATGAATGATGGAATGTATGCGTTTGAATAGTTATTTATTTACATTAAGCATAACGGATTGTTTGAAACAATACAAATAATGGCTTCAGTTGTTGTGTATGTGTGCAATAAGGGAGAAAGCGTGTTTAAAAATCTACATTAAGGGTATTTGAGATTACAAGATAAAAAAAGCCTGCTGAAAGCAGGCTTTACGGTTATTCATGAAGAAGAAAAACTATTTTTTCATCATGTCAAAGAACTGGTCGTTGTTTTTGGTTGCGCGGATTTTATCCATGATGAATTCCATGGCTTCAACGTCATCCATGTCGTGAATGAATTTACGCAGTACCCAAACTTTTTGCAGGGTTTCCGGTTTCATGAGCAATTCTTCACGGCGGGTGCCGGTTTTGTTCAGGTTGATGGCCGGATACAGGCGTTTTTCTGCCAGGCGACGCTCAAGGTGTACTTCGGAGTTGCCGGTACCCTTGAATTCTTCGTAAATCACTTCATCCATACGGCTGCCGGTTTCAATCAGGGCTGTACCAATAATGGTAAGGGAACCACCTTCTTCAAGGTTGCGGGCCGCGCCAAAAAAGCGCTTTGGACGCTGCAGAGCATTGGCATCAACACCACCGGTAAGCACTTTGCCAGAGGCCGGAACAACCGTGTTATAGGCACGGGCCAGGCGGGTGATTGAGTCAAGCAGGATAATAACGTCTTTTTTCAGCTCTACCAGACGCTTGGCTTTTTCAATGACCATTTCAGCCACTTGTACGTGACGGGTAGCCGGTTCGTCGAAAGTGGAGGCCACAACTTCACCGCGAACGGTACGCTGCATTTCCGTTACTTCTTCGGGGCGTTCATCAACCAGCAGGACGATTAAGGTGGCGTCCGGGTAATTGCTTGTAATAGAATGCGCAATATGCTGCATCATGACCGTTTTACCCGATTTGGGGCTGGCTACAATAAGTGCGCGCTGACCTTTACCCATGGGTGAGAAAATATCCAGGATACGGCCTGTGTTGTTTTCTTCACTTTTTATATCACGCTCGAAAACAAGCGGTTTATTGGGATGCAATGGTGTCAGGTTTTCGAACATAATGCGGTGTTTCATCAGTTCAGGTGCAACGCCATTGACTTTTTCAACTTTAACCAATGCAAAATAACGCTCGCCATCTTTAGGAACACGAACTTCACCTTCGATAGAGTCACCGGTGTGTAAATTGAAGCGGCGGATTTGTGAGGGTGAGATATAAATATCGTCGGTGCTGGCAAGATAAGAGGTTTCTGGTGATCGCAGGAAACCAAAGCCATCTGGAAGAACTTCGAGAACACCATCACCGAATATTTGTTCGCCTTGCTTTGCGCGGCGTTTCATGATGGCAAACATCAGTTCCTGTTTGCGAAAACGGTTTGCGTTATCTATTTCGAGGCTGGCTGCCATTTCAAGCAGCTGCGACACATGCAGTGCCTTGAGTTCGTTAAGATGCATTATTTTTAATAAGAATAAATTAGGGAAAGAGAAGTTGGCGGGCTACGGATGAGCCCGCGCGACGATCTGTATTAATAAGCCAGGTTTTAAAGGGCGCTATCGATGAAGCTGATAAGTTGTGCTTTGTTTACAGCACCTACTTTTGTCGCTACGGCTTCACCGTTTTTGAAAACCATTAATGTTGGAATACCGCGAATGCCAAATTGTGCGGCTACCTCTGGGTGGTCCTGGACATCTACCTTGACTACCTGCAGACGGTCTTCGTATTCTTTGGCGACCTCTTCAAGGACAGGGGCAATCGCTTTACAGGGGCCACACCATGGTGCCCAATAATCAACAAGTACGGGTTTGTCTGATTTGAGAACATCAGCGTTGAAGCTGGACTCGGACGCGTGTTTAATAGTATCGCTCATACGAATTTAGAATGTAATTTGTATATAGGAGAATTGGAATTATATTTGTACACTGGAGTGAGTTATTGTGCTGCAAGCACAGGCATTAATGTGTACATGAATTACTATAAGAATAACACTTATACATAGAGATTGTCAGGAAATGCCAGATTGGCACGACAAAATCATGCTTCAGACCTTAAAATGTCTTTTTTTTTGCACATTATAGAGATTAACGTGGCGATCAAAACAAGTTATGACGAGGCTTCCATCCGTGTCCTGAAAGGGTTGGAACCGGTTCGTGAACGTCCTGGTATGTATACACGGACAGAAAACCCGCTACATATTATTCAGGAAGTAATTGATAATGCAGCCGATGAGGCGCTGGCCGGTTATGGCAAACATATCAAGGTTGTCTTGCACACCGACCATAGTGTCACCGTGGAAGATGATGGCCGGGGTATTCCGATAGGCATGCACCCGGAAGAAAAAGTGCCCGTGGTTGAAATTGTTTTTACCCGGCTGCACGCCGGGGGTAAATTTGACAAGAAGGCGGGCGGTGCTTATGCCTTTTCCGGGGGCTTGCATGGGGTAGGGGTATCGGTTACCAATGCGCTTTCCCATCGCCTTGAAGTCCAGGTATGGCGTGATGGCAAAACACACGAACTGGTTTTTGCCAATGGCGGGAATGTCGAAACACCATTACATGCGGAAGGCGGGGCAGTCGCAAGAAAAAAAACAGGCACGCGTGTCAGGGTCTGGCCTGACAGCCAGTATTTTGATTCACCCACCATCCCGGTGGCCGAGCTCGCACATTTGCTGCGCAGTAAAGCGGTACTTATGCCAGGTGTTAAAGTTTCTCTTACCCTTGAGAAAACAGGTGACTCACGCGAGTGGTTCTATGAAGATGGCTTGCGTGGTTATTTAACCGAGGCGCTGGCTGATGCGGAATTATTGATTCCCCTGTTTGCCGGTAAAGAATATGCAGGCAAAAACCATGAAAACTTTGCCTTGGGCGAAGGGGCTGAATGGGTGGTTGGCTGGACCACCGAAGGTGCGGTTATACGAGAGTCTTATGTTAATCTGATTCCAACCTCGGCGGGTGGTACGCATGAATCCGGTTTGCGCGAGGGGCTTTTTAATGCATTGAAAAATTTTGCTGATTTGCACAGCCTGTTACCCAAGGGCGTTAAATTATTGCCCGAGGACGTATTTTCCCGGGCCAGCTTTGTCCTTTCTGCCAAAGTGCTTGACCCACAATTCCAGGGGCAAATCAAAGAGCGCCTGAACAGCCGTGATGCCGTACGTCTGGTGGGTGGTTTCTCCAAGAGTGCGCTGGAATTATGGCTTAACAGTAATGTTGAATATGGCAAAAAACTGGCTGAGCTGGCCATTCGCCAGGCACAGGCTCGTACCCGCTCCAACCAAAAAATTGAAAAACGCAAAAGTTCAGGCGTGGCTGTATTGCCCGGCAAGTTGACGGATTGTGAATCACACGATAATACCCGTACAGAAGTTTTTCTAGTGGAAGGTGACTCTGCCGGTGGTTCTGCCAAAATGGGGCGTGACAAAGAGTTTCAGGCGATTTTACCTTTGCGTGGCAAGGTGCTAAATGCCTGGGAAGTGGATCGTGATCGCCTGTTTGGCAATAATGAGATTCATGATATTTCCGTGGCAATCGGTGTTGATCCACATGGGCCAACTGACAATCCCGATTTATCAGGTTTGCGCTACCGTCGCATTTGCATTCTGTCTGATGCAGACGTTGACGGTTCCCATATCCAGGTATTGTTGCTAACCCTGTTTTACAGGCATTTTCCGCGTTTGGTAGAAAATGGTTTTGTGTTTATTGCCAAGCCACCGCTATTCCGTGTTGATGTTCCCGCCCAGGGTAAACGGCCCGCCCGTAAAATTTACTGCCTTGATCAGGCCGAACTGGAAGCGGTGCAAGATAAACTGATTAATTCAGATGGTATTAAAGAGTCTTCATTGTCTATCAGCCGATTCAAGGGGCTTGGTGAAATGAGTCCTGAACAGTTATGGGAAACCACCATGAATCCGGATACGCGCCGTTTATTACCCGTTGGTTATGGTGAATTGACGCCGGAAGATACCAGCAAGATGTTTGATATGCTGATGGGCAAAGGAGAGTCCTCGCAGCGGCGCTCCTGGATTGAAGAAAAAGGTAACCTGGCTGAATTGGATGTGTAATGAGTGAATTGGATACTAAATTAAATAATGAGCCGGGCGAAGAAGAAACGATTACGCTGGGTTATTACGCCGAACAGGCCTATCTGGATTATGCCGTCTCTGTGGTGAAAGGACGGGCTTTGCCCGATGTTGGAGATGGCCAGAAACCGGTCCAGCGCCGCATTCTGTATGCCATGAGTGAAATGGGGCTGCGTCCCGGTGCCAAACCGGTTAAATCGGCCAGGGTGGTGGGGGATGTATTGGGTAAGTACCATCCGCATGGAGACCAGGCCGCCTATGATGCACTGGTACGGATGGCACAGAATTTTTCCCTGCGCTACCCGCTTGTAGACGGGCAGGGCAATTTTGGCTCACGTGATGGTGATGGTGCGGCTGCCATGCGTTATACCGAAGCCAGGTTAACGCCTATTGCCGAGTTGTTACTGGATGAGCTGGATGAAGGTACGGTTGACTTTATCCCCAATTATGACGGTAGCCAGCAAGAGCCGCAAATGCTGCCGGCCCGCTTGCCAGTCATGCTGTTAAATGGTGCTTCCGGTATTGCCGTGGGCATGGCAACTGAAATACCGTCACATAATTTGCGTGAAGTGGCCCAGGCATGCGTTATGCTGCTTAAACAGCCCAAAACGTCAAATGAAGAGATTTTTTCAGTCATACCGGGGCCGGATTTTTCGGGTGGGGCGCAAATTATCTCTTCGCAGGAAGATATTGCCGCTATTTATTCTTCAGGCAAAGGCTCGCTAAAGGCCAGGGCACGTTGGGTTTTTGAAGAAATGGCCCGGGGGCAATGGCAGCTGGTGGTGACAGAGCTGCCACCGGGTACGTCTGGCCAGAAAGTGCTTGAAGAAATAGAAGAAATTACCAATCCTAAAATTAAAACGGGTAAAAAATCTTTAACCGCCGATCAGCAAAATAATAAAGCCGGCATGCTGGCCATGCTGGATGCCGTTCGTGATGAGTCGGGTAAAGATGCGGCGGTAAGGCTGGTGTTTGAGCCCAAGTCATCACGTATAGACCGTGATGAGTTTGTTACTCTGCTCCTGGCGCATACCAGTATGGAAAGCAGCGTGCCAATTAATCTGGTGTGTATTGGTATTGACGGCCGTCCACGCCAGCGTGATTTACGTACCATTCTTGAAGAGTGGCTGGTATTCCGTACCGATACCGTTACCCGACGCAGCAAATACCGTCTTGATAAAGTCCTGGACCGGATTCATGTGCTTGAAGGGCGCATGCTGGTTTATCTGAATATCGATGAAGTGATTCAAACAATCCGCGAATCAGATGAACCCAAGGCGGCATTAATGAAGCGCTTTACCCTGTCAGAGCGACAGGCGGAAGATATTCTGGAAATGCGTTTGCGTCAGCTTGCCAAGCTGGAAGGCATCAAAATAGAACAGGAATTGAAAGATAAACAGCAGGAACAGCTTAAGCTGCAAGACCTGCTTGATAACCCCAATGCCCTGAAACGCCTGATCATTAAAGAAATTGAAGCAGATGCCAAAAAGTATGGTGATGACCGCAGAACGGTTATTGAGGCGGCAGAACGTGCGGTTATTGAAACAAAAGTGATTGATGAGCCAGTCACTGTCATTGTGTCTGAAAAAGGCTGGTTGCGCTCCCGTCAGGGGCATGGCCACGACATCAATCAGTTTAACTTTAAATCTGGTGACAAGCTTTATGCCGCCTACGAGTGCCGCAGCACCGATACCGTCATAGGTATGGGTGATAATGGCCGGGTTTATTCAGTGGCCGTAGCCAATCTGCCATCGGCCCGTGGTGACGGACAACCCATCACATCCATGATTGACCTGGAAAGTGGCACACATATTATTCATATTATTGCCGGAACTGAAAATAGTCGCTGGTTGCTGGCGCAGGCCAACGGCTTGGGCTTTAGTGCCCGTATTTCCGATATGAGCAGTCGCCAGAAAGCGGGCAAGCAGTTTATCACGCTTGAAAAAGGGGCCATACTGATGCGGCCGGTTCCTTTGTTTGATGATTCCACCTACTTTGCCATGCTGTCCGTGAGTGGCCGTTTTCTGGTGATTGATTTGAAGGAAGTCAAACAGCTTTCGGGTGGAGGGCGCGGTACGATCCTGATGACGCTTGAAAAAAATGACCGGCTTGATCAGTTAATTCCTGTCAATGAGCAGGGTTTGACCATTTCCGGTGTTTACAGGAACAAACAGGTTGATGAAATTCTGGCATTGGGTGATTTGCAGGAGTACATTGGCAAGCGTGCCCGTAAGGGTAAGTTGCTGGATACCCGCATGAAACAGGCCGTTCTTTTTCCGGTAATTTGATCGCGGGCAATTTTGCCTGTATCAGAACGTGTCATAATTGAGCGATCTTATGACATGAATACTTTATTTTTTGCAGATTTAAACGAATTTTGAATTTATTATGAGCTTTCAGATTACGGTTCACCCAAGTAACCATCAATTTATTGCCAAGGAAGGGCAAACCATTCTTGACGCAGCCCTTGAGGCTGGCATTGTGCTTCCATATAGTTGTAAAAGCGGCTCTTGCGGATCGTGTAAAGGCAAGGTCCTTTCCGGTACGATAGAGCAGTCTCCTTCTGTGACCCAGGTGGTCAGTCCGGAAGAAATGGAATTGGGCATGACGCTGTTCTGTCAGGCAACGGCAACCAGTAATCTGGAAATTGAGAGCCGTGAAATTCGTATGGCAAGTGATATCCAGGTCAGAAAAATGCCGGTGCGTGTGGTTGATATGCAGCAGGCTGCCAGTGATGTCATGATTCTTAAATTACAAATGCCGGCAACCGAACCCTTCCGTTATTACGCAGGCCAGTATGTCGAGTTCATTCTCAAGGATGGCCGCCGTCGCAGTTATTCAATGGCCTCGGCACCTAACGGAACAGAACCGGTTGAGTTGCATATCCGCCATATGCCTGGTGGTGTATTTACTGATCATGTATTTGGTTCAGGTGCAACACAAATGAAAGTGCGTGAGATTTTACGTGCAGAAGGGCCCCTGGGTTCTTTCTTCCTGCGTGAAAATTCTGATAAACCCATTGTGTTCCTGGTAAGTGGCACCGGTTTTGCTCCTGTCAAGGCAATGATGGAAATTATCATTGAAAAAGGCATTACCCGTCCGGTAACCCTGTATTGGGGCGGACGCAGGCCGCAAGACATTTACATGAGCGAGCTGATTGCACAATGGAAACAGCAGCTGTCTTTCTTTACGTTTGTGCCGGTTATATCCAATGCAGAGCCGGAAGATAACTGGACAGGCCGTACCGGTTTTGTGCATAAGGCGGTCGTGGAAGATTTTCCTGATTTGTCAGGCTACCAGGTTTATGCCTGTGGGGCGCCCATCGTGGTTAGCAGTGCACGCAAAGAATTTGTTGCCAACTGCAGCTTGCCCGAAGATGAATTTTATGCCGACTCTTTTACATCAGAGGCCGATACGGTTAAGGCATAGGGTTACATTCATCTATTCGTAATTTTCGCAGCTTGCCCGGGGTTTTTTCCTGTTGCATGATGCCGGCTGTCTTTAACGGTTTCAGTCAGGTTTGTCATGTCAGGAAAAATCCCGGTTTTTATATGTCTGCTTCTATCAATTGTTGTTACAGGTTGCGCCACACAGCCAGAGTGGCTGGCACGCAAACGGTTGTATCCGGAATGGGAAATAAGCAATCGTAGTGTGAACCAGTATTCTTTTGACTGGTCGGTAACGGGAGATCCGCTTATTGCGCCTGTGCAGGTGTTCAGTACGGGCAATGAAATATGGCTCCAGTTTGCACCCGGGGCCAATATTCCTGCTATTTTTGCCTCGCAAGAAGAAGGAGAAAAAGCCCTGCCTTATTATCGTAATGAGCCTTATATTGTAATTAAGGGTCATTGGCCTGATTTATTGTTAAGGCTTGGCAGCAATCAGGCAAGGGCACGTCACTGGCAATAAAACAACATGCTTGCGGCCTCGTTGTTCCCGGTAAACAGATCAGGGCTAAGGGTGGCTGGTAACGGGAGTCACGGTGACGGGTCATGCATTTGTGCTGAAAAGTGTCAAAAATGTACTAAATTGCCAAACTCACTTATAATTAGCGGTTACCAAATATACACAGTCACTTTTTACACGATGAAATCAGCAGAAATAAGACAAAAGTTTCTACAATTCTTTGAGTCTAAAGGCCACACCATTGTTCCATCTTCATCACTGGTGCCGGGCAACGATCCCACCCTGTTGTTTACCAACTCAGGCATGGTTCAGTTCAAGGATGTCTTTACCGGAAAAGAAACTCGCCCCTATTCACGCGCAACGTCTTCACAGCGTTGCTTGCGGGCAGGTGGCAAGCATAATGACCTGGAAAATGTAGGCTATACGGCTCGTCACCATACTTTTTTTGAAATGCTGGGTAATTTCAGCTTTGGTGATTACTTTAAACAGGATGCCATCAAGTATGCCTGGGAACTGTTAACCAAAGTCTATCTGCTGCCCCCCGAAAAACTGTGGATCACGGTTTATCAGGAAGACGATGAAGCGTATGACATCTGGAATAAAGAAGTAGGGGTTCCTGCCGAACGAATCATCCGTATCGGCGATAACAAAGGCGCCCGTTATGCGTCAGATAACTTCTGGCAAATGGCGGATACCGGGCCTTGCGGTCCCTGTTCAGAGATTTTTTATGACCATGGTCCTGATGTCTGGGGTGGCCCTCCGGGCTCTCCGGAAGAAGACGGTGACCGTTATATTGAAATCTGGAATCTGGTGTTTATGCAGTTTGATCGTGATAGCGAGGGTGTCATGCACCCGCTGCCGCGTCCCTGTGTTGATACCGGTATGGGGCTTGAGCGTGTTTCAGCAGTGCTTCAGCACGCCCATTCCAATTATCAAATCGACTTGTTCCAGCGGCTTATTAAAGCGGCAGCCCGTGAAACCGGTACTGCCGATCTTGACAACAACTCTTTAAAAGTTATTGCCGATCACATCCGCGCCTGCAGCTTTATGATTGTTGATGGCGTCATTCCTGGCAATGAAGGCCGTGGTTATGTGTTGCGCCGTATTATCCGTCGTGCCTTGCGCCATGGCTATCAGCTGGGTCAGGCCAAGCCGTTTTTTCATAAACTGGTGGCCGATCTTGTTGCTGAAATGGGTGAAGCCTACCCTGAACTGCTGCAAAACCAGGAGCGTGTCGCTCAGGTATTGAAGCAGGAAGAAGAGCGCTTCCAGGAAACCCTTGAAAAAGGCATGAAAATCCTTGAAAGCGAACTTGAAACAACGGCCAAAGGTGGTACGCTTAATGGCGAAACCGCTTTTACGCTTTATGACACTTTCGGTTTTCCGTTTGATCTTACCGCAGATATTTGCCGGGAACGCGGTTACGAGGTAGATGAGGCCGGTTTTGAAACGGCCATGAACCGTCAGCGTGAAATGGCAAGGGCAAGTGGCAAGTTCAAAATGTCGCAAGGCCTGAGCTATAGCGGTGATGAAACCCGTTTTGAGGGTTATGAGCACTTGCAAAGCAATGCGAAAGTATTGGCTGTTTATGTGGGTGGCGTGCAAACCGATTTGGCCACAGAGGGGCGGGATGCGGTTATTGTGCTGGATAACACGCCGTTTTACGCAGAATCGGGCGGCCAGGTTGGCGATACCGGTATTTTGGCCGGTTTTGGTTGTAGCTTTGAGGTTCATGATACGCAAAAAATCCAGGCAAAGGTATTTGGCCATCATGGTACGGTTACACTGGGTTCAATCAAAACAGGTGACACACTTGATGCGCACGTTGATCTGGAGCGTCGCCAACGCACCATGCGCAATCACTCGGTAACCCATTTAATGCATAAAGCGTTGCGTCAGGTACTGGGTGAGCACGTGCAACAGCGTGGTTCCTTGGTTGATCCTGATAAAACCCGTTTCGACTTTGCGCATGATGCGCCTGTTACCGCCGAAGAAATCATCAGGGTAGAAGATATCGTCAACGAAGAAATCCTGCGCAACACCGATGTGTCCGCCAGAATCATGCCTTTTGATGATGCCGTTGCCGGTGGTGCCATGGCTCTCTTTGGTGAGAAGTACGATAGCGAAGTGCGTGTGCTGGATATCGGTTTTTCCCGTGAGTTATGTGGTGGTACACACGTGCATCGTACTGGCGATATCGGTCTGTTCAAGATTGTTTCTGAAGGTGGTGTGGCGGCGGGTATCCGTCGCATAGAAGCCATTACAGGTGGTAATGCACTTGAGTGGGTTCGTGGTTTGAATAAATCGGTTCAGCAGGCCGCAGCGCTCTTAAAGACCAGTCCCTCAGAATTGGTGGAAAAAGCCAGGCTGGCCCAGGAAAACATCCGTTCACTTGAAAAAGAACTGGATCAATTGAAAGTAAAACTGGCTTCGGCCGCCAGCGCCGACCTGTCATCCCAGGCCATTGATATCAAAGGTATCAAGGTGTTGGCGACAGTTATCAAGGGGGCCGACGTAAAATCCTTGCGTGGCATGGTTGACCAGCTTAAAGACAAACTGAAAACGGCAGTTGTTGTGCTTGCCACAGAAGCTGACGGGAAAATCAGTGTGGCTGCGGGTGTAACTGCTGATGCCACTGCAAAAATCAAGGCAGGTGATCTGGTTGCGCATGTTTCCACCCAAATTGGTGGCAAGGGCGGTGGCCGCCCCGATATGGCAATGGGTGGTGGCTCCGATCTCCAGGCCTTGCCGGGGGCGATTGAAAGTGTGCAGGCTTGGGTAGAGGGTAAGGTATAACCCATGTCAGATACACCTTCTTATGTTCTGGAAGTGGATACCAGTGGCCTGGTTTGTCCGCTTCCAATTCTTAAGGCAAAAAAGGCGCTGGCTACCATAGAAAGTGGCCAGGTCCTTAAAGTGATTACAACAGATAAAAACGCAATCAAGGATTTTCAGGCGTTTTCAGCACAAACTAAAAACGAGTTGCTGGGGCAGGAGGTATTTGATACAAATGCCGTGCACTACCTGAAAAGAAGATAGTGACGTTGTTGTCTATTCGTGAAATGGGCAACAATGTCATATCTTTGCTGGCTTTAATAAAATTAAGGTTGCCATTTGCTAGAATATCTTGCTATAATCTATCGTTTCATATTATTTACTTTACAAGAAAGGACTACCTATGGTGGTGATTCGTCTAGCCCGTGGTGGCTCAAAAAAACGTCCATTTTACAATATCGTTGCAGCTGATTCACGCAATCGTCGTGATGGCCGCTTTATTGAACGCGTTGGTTTTTACAATCCTGTTGCCTCTGAAGGCACAGAGGCCCTGCGTATCGCACTTGATCGCCTGAATCACTGGGTTGGCAATGGCGCTCAAATGTCGCCCGTTGTTGCTCGTTTGGTTAAAGAGTTTTCTGCCAAAGCAGCTGCCTAATAGTTTTTTACCTGTCAGGCTAAAATAAATCGACCGTCTAGAGTGTCTGGCGGTCGTTTTGTTTTTTGTTTTTTTGCTTGATACCGTTTCAAATCTGATTGCACAAAGGTAAATAACACATGGCTATTCCTGATGATCTGGTTGAGTTGGGCTATATTGCATCTGCCTACGGTGTGCGGGGTATGGTCAAGGTTCGAACGCACGCTGCGCAGGAAAGTGTTTTGCTTGATGTAAAAGAGTGGTGGCTTGCCCGTCTGTCACGTTCGGGTGTTCCGCTTGAGCCGCATCGTCTGGTGGTGGCATCACGCGTACGCGAACACGGCGGTGACGTGGTGGCCCAGCTTGAAGGGTGCGCAGACAGGGATCAGGCAGAGGCACTGAAGGGGGTTTCAGTTTTTGTATCGCGCAGCAGTTTTCCAGCGGCTTCCAGTGATGAATTTTACTGGGTTGATTTAATCGGTTGTTCCGTTTTCAATACACAGAATGCCAGCCATCCGGTTCTGCTGGGGCTGGTGCGGGAAGTGTCTGATAACGGTGCGCATGCGGTTTTGCATATTGACAGGCAAATTATTAATGCGCAGGGTGAGACTGTTTTCCTGCAAGATGCCAAAGGCAAGACAAAAGAATTGCTTATTCCCTTTGTAAGTGCGCATGTTCCTGTTGTAGATATTGCCGGAAAGCGCCTTGAAACAGACTGGTCGGCAGATTTCTAATGCGCATGGATGTGATTACGCTATTTCCCGAAATATTTTCTGTCATTAGGGATTTAGGGGTAACAGGCAGGGCGCATCGCCAGGAAATCTGGCAACTGAAAACATGGAATCCGCGCGCTTATACGGCAGATGTCCATCAAACGGTCGATGACCGCCCCTATGGGGGTGGTCCTGGTATGGTCATGCTGCCCGATCCATTAAAAATGGCCTTAACCGATATCAGGCAAAACCAGCAGGAAAGCGGGGCTTTGGCTACGCCTGTTATTTTACTTAGTCCGGCAGGAAAGCGGTTTGACCAAGGGGTGGCGCAACGCCTGGCCGATAGCGGCGGGGCTGTTTTTGTTTGTGGTCGCTATGAGGGTATAGATCAGCGTTTTATTGATCACTATGTCACTGAAGAAATCTCGCTGGGTGACTTTGTTTTGTCTGGTGGTGAAATTGCTGCGCTGGCCATGATAGATGCGGCAGTGCGCTTGTTGCCATCGGTGCTTAATACGGCAGAATCCGCTTTGCAGGATTCATTTCATGAGTCGCTGTCCGGCTTGCTTGATAGCCCGCATTATACCCGCCCAGAAGTCTTTGAAGGTGCATCCGTTCCAGAGGTTTTGTTGTCGGGGCATCATAAAAACATTGCGCTATGGCGCAGGCAGATGTCGCTAAGGCTTACCCAAGAGCGCAGGCCTGATCTCATATTGCAGGCCAGGCGTCAAGGTTTATTAAGCCCTGCAGATGAAAAATTTTTAAAGACGCTTTCCGATAAATAGTGTAAGTTATCAGTTTGCTTTTTTGAAATAAGGTACTGGTTTGATTCCCTTTTCTATTCTGGATTTATCACCTGTCAATGACAATGAAACGGTAGGCGATGCACTCAGGAATTCATTGAGGCTGGCGCAAAAAGCCGAAGAATGCGGTTTTAACCGTTTCTGGCTGGCCGAGCATCACAATATGCCGGGTATTGCCAGCTCTGCCACCTCTGTGGCAATTGGGTATATTGCAGGTGGAACCAGCAAGATACGTGTTGGTTCTGGTGGTGTCATGCTGCCAAATCATTCCCCGCTTATTATTGCGGAACAATTTGGCACGCTTGCCGGTCTATATCCGGATCGAATTGATTTGGGTTTGGGCAGGGCGCCTGGTACCGACATGAATACGGCTCGCGCATTGCGGCGGGATCTCATGGCCAGTGCCGAAAATTTTCCGCAAGATGTCCAGGAACTGCAATTTTATTTTCGAGAACCGGTAGAGGGGCAGCAAGTGGTTGCTGTTCCGGCAGCGGGTGAAAAAGTTGATGTATGGCTGCTCGGGTCCAGCCTTTATAGTGCACAATTGGCGGCCTATCTGGGTTTGCCTTTTGCTTTTGCGTCACATTTTGCGCCTAATGATTTATTGAATGCGCTGGCGGTTTACCGGTCTTCATTCAAGCCTTCGGTTTATCTGGAAAAGCCTTATGCCATTGCCTGTGTTAATGTGGTGGCGGCAGAGACAGATGATTTGGCCAGGCATCACTTCAGCTCGCAGCAAATGGCTTCAGTGCAGCTTTTCCGGAATCGTCCGGGCAAGTTGCAGCCCCCGCTGGATGATCTGGACAGGCATATTTCTCCTGAAGAGCGGATGAATGTTGATCATAAGCTAATGTATTCCATGGTGGGTAGCCAGAAAACAGTTGCGCATGGTATATCCCGTTTTGTTGAGCTAACTGGGGTGGATGAATTGATGATGACCTCAAGGGTTTATGATGTTGCGGCAAGGCTGGAATCGGTTGAGTTGGTAAGTAGGGCATTCGGTTGAAAGCGGTATTTTATCCGTAATCAATATTTTGTTTTATTTTGAAAAATTTCTATTTTCACTTGATTTTAAAGTGTGTATGATTTATGGGAATAAGTTTTAAAATACGACATTATTTTAACTAATTGTTTTATAAGGCAAATATTTTTTATTTGGCTGCTCACTCATTAAGCATATTTAAAAAATACTTGCTATAACTGGGGTTTTCCCTCAAACTATAGGGCTATGGTTACTAAAGTACTTTTCGTTTGTATGGGCAATATCTGTCGCTCTCCAAGTGCAGAGGGGGTATTCCGTCGTCTCGTTCAAGAGGCGGGTTTGCAGAATGCAATTCAGGTTGATTCAGCTGGTACTCACGATTACCATATTGGTGATGCGCCGGATGGAAGGGCGCAGCTGGTAACCCGTAAACGCGGTTACGATATTTCACAGCATCGTGCCCGCCAGGTAACGCCTGAAGACTTCAAGGAATACGACCTGATTCTGGCCATGGACTGGGATAACCTGTCCAGTATGCAGCAAATCTGCCCGAAGCCATTGCGTCATAAGCTAATGCTCTTAATGCGTTTCGCCAATGACTACGAAGAAGCAACCGTGTCTGATCCTTACTATGGTGGGGTCGACAGTTTTTTCAAAATGCTTGATTACCTCGAAGATGCCTGTCAGGGCGTTTTTGAAATAATCAGCAAACGCGTCAAACAATATCAGGCTGCGTAGTCTGCCTATTACAACAATAATAATATTGCACGAATATAACAAAATCGTGTAAATCAGCTTTTTCCAAAAATAATTCCTAGTAATTTACTCAAGTATTTGCTATACTTGAGTAAATTACTCGGCTATTGTAGCAAGGAATTTATTATGCGATTAACTACGAAAGGTCGTTTTGCTGTAACGGCAATGATTGATTTGGCGTTACGCCAGAATAGCGGACCAATAACTTTATCAGCAGTCAGCGAAAGACAAAACATTTCTCTATCTTATCTTGAGCAGCTGTTCGGGAAGTTGCGTCGTCACGAACTGGTGGAAAGCATCCGTGGCCCTGGTGGTGGTTATATTTTAGCCCGTTTCGCAAGAGAAATTACTATTGCTGACATCATATTTGCAGTTGATGAACCTTTGGATGCAACCAATTGTGGCAGTAAATCCGAGTGCACCTCAGGAAAAGACGGGAAATTAACAGGAAAATGCATGACGCATGAACTCTGGACAAACCTCAACCGGAGAATGGTTGATTATCTGGATTCTGTCACTCTGCAGGATCTGGTAGATCAACAACGGATGCGTCAATTGAACCAGGGGGCCGAATCAAGCGCTGTTCTGGTGCCAAAGAAAACAGATTCCCTGTCTTCCGTTATCGTATAAAATTTTGGAGTTAGATGTTATGGCCAAGCGCCCAATTTATTTAGATTACTCAGCAACAACCCCGGTAGATCCGCTGGTTGTCGAGAAAATGGTTCCCTGGTTGTACGAGCAGTTTGGCAACCCGGCTTCCCGCAGTCATGCTTTTGGCTGGGAAGCAGAAGAGGCTGTTGAAAATGCCCGTAAACAGGTGGCTGATCTGGTTAACGCCGATCCAAGGGAAATTGTCTGGACATCGGGCGCGACAGAGTCCAACAACCTTGCCCTGAAAGGTGCTGCCAATTTTTATGCCGAGCGCGGTAAACATATCATCACCGTTAAAACCGAACATAAGGCAATCCTTGATACCGCACGCGAACTTGAGCGTCAGGGTTTTGAAGTCACTTATCTTGATGTCCAGGAAGATGGACTTATTGATCTTGACGTTCTTAAAGCGGCCATCCGCCCCGATACCACCCTGGTTTCCGTTATGTTTGTAAATAACGAAATTGGCGTGATCCAGGATATTGCCGCCATTGGTGAATTATGCCGTGAAAAAGGTATTGTTTTTCATGTTGATGCAGCCCAGGCAACCGGTAAGGTGGATATTGACCTTCAAACACTGAAAGTGGACTTGATGTCATTTTCAGGGCATAAAACTTATGGTCCAAAAGGAATTGGCGCCTTATATATCCGTCGTAAACCTCGCATTCGCATCGAAGCGCAAATGCATGGTGGTGGCCATGAGCGTGGTTTCCGTTCTGGTACTTTGGCAACCCATCAAATCGTAGGTATGGGTGAGGCATTCAAGCTGGCCAAAGAACATATGCATACAGAAAACGAACGCATCCGTGCTTTGCGTGACCGTTTGTGGAATGGTTTGTCAGAGATTGAAGAAGTCTATTTGAATGGCGCCATGGAACAGCGCGTTCCACATAACCTGAATGTCAGTTTTAACTATGTGGAAGGTGAGTCCCTGATTATGGCCATTAAAGAACTGGCGGTATCCAGTGGCTCTGCCTGTACCTCTGCCAGCCTGGAACCATCCTATGTATTGCGTGCCCTGGGCCGGAATGACGAGCTTGCACATAGCTCAATCCGTTTCACCATTGGCCGTTTTACCACCGAAGAAGAGATTGATTACGCCGTTGAACTGATTAAATCACGGGTTGGAAAACTGCGTGACATGTCCCCGCTGTGGGAAATGGCCAAAGAAGGCATTGATCTTGATTCGGTTCAATGGGCCGCACACTAATTTAAAGTTAAAGCAGGAGTTATATCATGGCTTACAGTGACAAAGTTTTAGACCACTACGAAAATCCCCGTAACGTTGGTTCATTCGACAAAGACGATGGCGCAGTCGGCACCGGCATGGTGGGTGCGCCCGCCTGTGGTGACGTAATGAAACTGCAAATCAGGGTGAATCCGGAAGGTATTATTGAAGATGCCAAATTCAAAACCTATGGTTGTGGATCTGCCATCGCTTCCAGTTCTCTGGTAACAGAATGGGTCAAGGGTAAAACTCTTGACCAGGCGCTGGATATCCGTAATACGCAAATTGCAGAAGAACTTGCTTTACCACCGGTAAAAATTCACTGTTCAATTCTGGCTGAAGATGCTATCAAGGCAGCAGTCCAGGATTACAAGGAAAAACATTCGAGTTAATTATGGCAATTACTTTAACCCAAAAAGCGGCAGATCATATCCAGGGCTACCTTACCAAAAGAGGTGCCGGTATTGGTCTGCGCCTGGGTGTAAGAACAACAGGATGCTCGGGCATGGCATACAAGCTCGAGTACGTTGACACACCCGATGAAAACGATGTTCTGTTTGAGTGTTTTGGCGTGAAAATTTTTGTTGATCCAAAAAGTCTGTCTTATATTGATGGAACCGAACTGGATTATGCGCGTGAAGGTTTGAACGAAGGTTTCAAGTTTTCAAATCCAAATGAAAAGGCCAGTTGTGGCTGTGGTGAATCATTTACCGTCTAGGCAGAACCTCTTTGGATAATCATTTTAGCTTATTGAATTTACCCAGGCAGTTTGATCTTTCTCTTGACGCGCTCGAGCAGGCCTGGAAACAGGCATCGGCACAAGTTCATCCCGACCGTTTCGCAACTGCCTCTGCGGTTGAGAAACGGGTTGCCGTGCAATGGGCTTCCCGCATCAATGAAGCCTATCAAACACTGAAAAATCCATTAAATCGTGCCGCTTATATGTGTGAGCTTGAAAATTTCCCCATTGAGGCTGAAAGCAATACCGCAATGAGCACGGATTTTTTAATGACGCAAATGCAATGGCGTGAACAGCTTGATGACATCCGTTCAGACCCTAAACATATGGGGCTGTCAGTGTTGTTGGAAGATATCCAGCAAAAACAGGGTGAACTGTTTCGTGATATGAAAGATTTGCTTGATAACCGGCAAGATTACGCAAATGCAACCCGTTTGGTGCGTGAGTGGATGTTTGTCAATAAAATGCACCAGGAAGTTAAGGCGCTTTAAGCTTTAACAGAATAATTACTTAGAAGTACAATATGGCTCTCTTACAAATTTCAGAACCCGGGGCTTCACCGGCACCGCATCAGCGTAAACTGGCTGTTGGTATAGACTTGGGTACAACACATTCTTTGGTGGCATCGGTTCGTAATAGCGTATCCGAAATCCTGACCGATAAAAATGGCAAAAAACTATTGCCATCGGTGGTGCGTTACCTGCAAGACGGTAATGTTGAAATTGGTTATCCAGCTACCCGCAAGCAAAATACAGATCCTTTAAACACGATTGTCTCTGTCAAGCGCTTAATGGGACGTTCGTTTCAGGAAGCATCTGCTTACGGCCTTCCTTATGAGCTGGTTGATGAGCCCGGTATGGTTCGGTTAAACACCGTGCAAGGCCCGGTGAGCCCGGTAGAGGTTTCTGCACAAATTCTGGCCAAATTACGTCAGCAGGCAGAAGATGTCCTGGGTGATGATCTGGTCGGTGCGGTTATTACCGTTCCTGCCTATTTTGATGATGCCCAGCGGCAGGCAACCCGTGATGCCGCCCGTCTTGCCGGCCTCAATGTCCTGCGTCTTATCAATGAACCTACTGCCGCAGCCATTGCCTATGGCCTGGATAACGCCGCAGAAGGGGTTTATGCCGTTTATGACTTGGGTGGCGGTACCTTTGATATTTCCATCTTGAAGTTAACCAAAGGTGTCTTTGAGGTGATTGCCACCAGTGGTGATACCCGCCTGGGCGGCGATGATTTTGATGACCTGATTGTCAATGATGTCATGAAGCTTCATGATAAAAGCAAGCTGAGTGCTGGTGATAAACGTGCCTTGCGTACCTTGGCAAAACAGGTTCGCGAAAAACTCACCGATCAGCCTCGGGCGGTTTTCCAGATTGCTTTGTCTGATGGTTTGCATATAGATCAAACTTTCCCCCGTAATCACTTTGAAAACCTGGGCAAGGACCTGGTTAACCGTTCCCTGGAGCGGGTTAAACACACCTTGAAAGACGCCTCCCTGGACGTTTCCGAAATCAAGGGTGTGGTGATGGTGGGTGGTGCTACCCGTATGCCCCTGGTTCGTAATATGGTGGCAGATTTTTTCAAACAGGATGTCCTGGTTAACCTGAACCCTGATGAAGTGGTTGCCCTGGGTGCGGCTTTGCAGGCCAATTTGCTGGCCGGTAACCGCTTGGCCAGCGATGAATGGTTGCTGCTGGATGTCACTCCCTTGTCGCTGGGACTGGAAACAATGGGTGGCCTGGTAGAAAAAGTTATTCCGCGCAACAGCACTATCCCGGTCGCCCGGGC
>JAAYHN010000190.1 GCA_012735395.1 Alcaligenaceae bacterium
AGACACGTAACTGGCAACCGATTGGAGAAGTCTGGCTCAATCCCGATAAAAACCTGGAGATCATTCAACAGGAAAAAACGTTAGAGGCGGCATGATTCACGTTCCAACTAGGTTGACAAACACCGGTGGCGGTCTGTTTAAAAACCCTTTCATGGGCCTGAAATCAGCTTCGCTTTTAGTGGAAAATGAATAAATCAGGGACGACTACTTACGGGGAAACTATTTGAAATAAAGGATTTTTATGTCATCGAGGTGGAAAATTTTTAAACAATTCATAAAAGATTTTTTGTGTGGAGGTTCAGTAAATGAACCAGCTGTTGAGCATAAAGAAATAGATGATAGTGTTAAAAAATTTGTTGAGGATACAATTATCCAAATAGGCCTTGGAGTTGCAGCGGCCAGAGAAACGTTGGAAAATAAAGAAAATAAGGGCTGGATTAATTTGGTAAAAGAGGAGGATGCTAAAAAAGGTAATTTTCCTACTCAGATAATAGAGTTTGATATTTCATTAAATACAGTTTTGGCTAATAAAATAGGTGGTGGCGTTGAGGTGAAGACGGTTTTAAATATGGCAAGTGAGCATTCTCATAATAATGAAAATCTATCCAGGGCTAAGTTTTGTGTGCCTATTACATTACCGTGTACAATTTTAAAAAATGAGCCAGTAACTAAAATTGTGTAAACTGTTTGCTGTTATACCCCGTAATACGACTCAAAAAAACATGTTAACAAACAATAAAAAGATTTTAATCCCCTCAAAAGGGATGCAGCGTACAGCTACATTGGCAGCGTTATTAGATGATTATATTTTAGTTAAAAAAAATATATTTTTAAGTGGTGTTACGGTTGATGCTGTGGCGGTATGGGGTCGTAAACCTTCAGCTATCAGGGCCACCGAAATAGCCGGGAAACTGTCTAAACCGTTACTTTTTCTTGAAGACGGTTTCTTGCGTTCAGTTGGCTTGGGTAATGAGCCACCTTATTCTATTGTGTTGGATAACGCAGGTATTTATTATGATGCCGGTGCGGCTTCTGATTGTGAACGTTTTATTCAGCAAGCTTTATCTGCGGCACAAACTCAGCGTGCGCAGGCGTTAATGCTTCAGTGGCAACAGGCAGGGGTTTCCAAATACAACCATTTGCCAGATTATGAAGGCGCCTTGCCAGACAATTATGTGTTGGTGGCAGACCAGACTTTTGGAGATGCGTCCATCCGTTACGGGCAGGCCTCAGCAGACAGTTTTATGGCTATGCTGGAAGCGGCTTTGCACAACCACCCCAATTGTAAGGTGGTGGTTAAAATTCACCCAGATGTTTTTGCCGGACGTAAAAAAGGGAATTTTAATCTTGAACGTTTAAGGCGGAATCCGCAAATTGTGGTTTTGGCTGAAGATGTGCACCCGGTGCGTTTAATCCGGCAGTCGCAGGCCGTGTATGTGGTGACATCGCAAATGGGGTTTGAGGGCCTGTTGTGGGGTAAGCCCGTTTATACATTTGGTATGCCGTTTTATGCCGGTTATGGTTTAACGCATGATGCTTTGCCTGCACCAGAACGGCGTAGCAAGGTGTCTTTGGCACAGTTGGTGCATGGGGCGTTGGTGTGTTATCCCCGTTATCTGCACCCGGAAACAGGGCAACGTTGTGAGCCGGAAGACTTACTGGCATGGATGGCTTTGCAGCGCCGGCAAAGGGCCCGTTTTAACGGCAAGGCGGTATATGCGGTGGGGTTTTCTCGCTGGAAAAAGCCTTTTGTGCGTGAGTTTTTTAGTGGTGCCAGCGTTCGGTTTGTAAAAAAACAGGCGCAGGTGCCGGGCCAGGCCTGTATGGCGGTGTGGGGAATGCGGTTGGTGAATGCCGTGCCGGCGGGGGGGCTAATTCGCATTGAAGACGGCTTTTTACGCTCGGTGGGTTTGGGGGCTGATTTAATACGTCCTTTATCATGGGTGATAGACAGGCAGGGGATTTATTATGATGCTACCCGGCCCTCTGATTTGGAAACCATTTACCAGCATTATAACTTTGATAGTGATTTATGCCAGCGTGCCGCTGTGTTGCGTGAGCGGATTGTACAGGCGAATTTAACCAAATATAACGTGGGTTCTGGCGGGTGGCAACGTCCGGCCGGGGCAGTGGGGCGTATGGTTATTTTAGTGCCGGGGCAGGTAGAGTCTGACGCTTCCATTAAGTATGGTTCGCCCGAAATTCGCCAGAATATGGTGTTGTTACAGGCTGTACGCAAAGCCAACCCCAAGGCTTATATTTTGTATAAACCGCACCCGGATGTCTTGGCAGGATTGCGCCAGCAAGGTAAGGCAGAGGAGCAGGCGACGCAATGGTGTGATGAGCTTATTACCGATTGTGCCATGGGGGCTTTGTTGCCGGTGGTGGATGAGGTGCATGTGTTAACGTCGCTGGCTGGTTTTGAGGCGTTGCTGCGTGGTAAACGGGTGGTGACTTATGGGCAGCCTTTTTATGCAGGATGGGGGTTAACGCAAGATATGTATCCGCCCGAGCGTCGGACACGCAAATTAAGTCTTGATGAGTTGGTTGCCGGTGCCTTGATTGTGTATCCTACTTATGTAAGTAGCGTAACCCGTCGTTTTACAACACCAGAGCGTATTCTGGATGAGCTGCAAATGTGGAAAGAACGGGGCGTGTCAGGCATGCCGTTCTGGCGCAGGTGTTTGCGGCCCGTGTTGGGGGCTGTTGCCAGGTTGCGTGGTAAGGCTTGATGGTCTTGCCAACAGGCGTCGTTCAGTAAGCGATCCAGCAAGGTGCAAAATTTCGCCCCTTTGTTTTCGGTATTTGAAAAGGTGGTGTTATCGGATACTTAATAATCAGCCATTATACTGATTTTCAGTTAAAAATTTTTCAGCATGTGTACCCAATAAAATTCGGCGAGTGGTAAAAAAACTTGGCCATTTCTTTGAAAACCATTTTTCAGCTAATTTCTGAAAAATAAGCTTATCGTTAATCCTTCTGGCTTTAGCAATTTCTTGATTGTATTGTTTTAAAATTGTCAACCTATCCTCACAAAGACGCTGGCAATTCAGATTAAGTAGCTCAATGGTTTTTGTTAGCAACTCAGACAAATCCGTAAAATTATTTGTGCCAGAAAAATTTACCGTGAGGCAGACATTATAATTGGGCAGTAGTTTTCCTGTGGCTTTATCAAAATCAAAAAGACAAAGCGTGCTGTTTAACTCAATTGGGTTAAGCAAATCACCCTCGCAATTTACGTGAAGTTTTTTGGCTGTTATGCAATGGTCTTTATATGCGTCGCAGCTTAAATTCTCTGGCAAAGGGTGGATTGTATGATCTGCTTCAGTTTTATTGCTTCCACCTGTGCAAACAGCAAGCATATTATGCCAATCTAAACCCCAGTTTTTAGCAGGATTTGATCTGTCTGATTTTGGATGAAAATGCTCAATTCTTTGTAAATGAGAGGATAGATTTCCAACGTTTTTTTCGCAATATGCACACAAACCACCTTGATCAGCGAATAATGAATTTTTCGTATTTAGATAGGCTGTGCCGATATTATGCTGTCTGAAGTCATCCCAGGAAGCCTGCTCGTTAGCTGTGCTAAATGCTGTTAAATCGGCAGGTGAAGACGATTTATTTATCTTCTTCAAGATCTTTCTCCCACTGACGGTTTTCTATGTACAAATCCAATTCTGTTAATTTTGGTTCTTCGCCCTCAAAAATCTTATCCAGTTGTTTACGTAACGCCAGTGCTTCGTCTGTCCCCCATTTATCTGCATATACCAAATTTTCATACTTTTTAAGTAATTGAGTATTAGCGTCAAGTGGGGGTCGGGATTCGACCTCGAAAATACGATTCAGTAAACGTGATGACTCTGCTCCTTGACTGCCTGGAGGGGCAGAATAGACCTGCCCGTCTTTTAGTAATCTAATGTTACTGGCAGCAACTGTGGTTAACACTTGTGGGCTGTGGGTGGTTAAGATAAATTGAAGCGACGGAAATGCTTGCGTTAATGAGCCAACCACGGTTTGTTGCCAAGCAGGATGCAGATGCATATCCACTTCATCTATCATTATTACGCCTTGTGTTTTCTTGGCGGCATCTTTATTTAAATGTCCGTTTAACAGTACACAACGGTAAGCAATATCAGCAACCAGACCCAACATGTTTTTTATACCGTCGCTTAGCTGTGCTACCTTAAATTTACCTTTGTTTTTATTTTTTAACACCAGTGATTCATCAAACATTTGGCTAAACTCCAAATCATGCCAACCAACAGGTTCTAACACGGTATTGATTGCGTCTTGTATGACTTTAATAAGTGAAAAATATGGGGTTTCTTGCAAGCTAAGTTGCTGCCCCTGCTCTAGTGCATGAATTTGTTCTTCACGGGCAGTTTTGTATACAGAAATAAACCACTCTTCAAATTCCCGGTAACTGGACGCAGGGTCTAAACAATCACGATAAGCGAAGGTTCTTACTTTTTGACTTTCTTTGTCAGTGGCATTTTTTTTTGATTGTGTTAATCGCTTGTGTTGCCATAAACGTCCTGTACCGTAATAACCAAATAATGGTAAATCCAAGGGAGTTTCTTGCAGGTTACGAACATTTCCTTGCAGGGTTTTAGCTTGTTTTTTTATATTGGCAACCCCTTTATTATCCAGGGTTTTTGTACGTTTGGCTTCGCTTTTGCGAAATCGCATCCATGAATGAGTCTGGCTGTTAAATTCACATTCGACGGCAATTTCGCAGGGCAATTGCCTTGCCATTTCATTTATTATTCGCCCTTGTGATGAATCAGCTCGTACAGCATGTATATCGTCAATTTGTATGGCATTGGCAGGGTCGTTATAGGCAGTGCGAGATAAATCAAACTGGCTGACAAAAGGCCAAAACGCAATGCGCAAGGAATCTAAAATGCTGGTTTTTCCCTCGCCATTGGCTGCTACCATCACAGTAACTTGAGATGGAAACTCAATAGTCAATTCTGGGTAACAACGAAAATTTTTTAAGGTTAGTTTTCTCAGCTTCATATTCACAACCCTGTTTTACAGAAGACTAGGATACCTTATTTGGCAGCCATGAAGTCTGCTTCAAATCCTTAAATCTTGAAAATTATACCGCCACTGAATTGTACATTGCTTGTAAGGTATCCGGTCAGTGCCGCCCAGGATTTTGTTTTAAATTCTAGCCAGCAACGACATAACGGTAAGCGCGCCATTAACCTCATGGCTCCACAAAGGAATACTTAATGGTAACGTTATCTCGCTCAGTTCGTTAATTTACGTAAAAAAACAGGTGAGACTTTCCAGCGTTGATCGTCATCGGTACGAAGGCTAACCGTCTTTTGATTTAATCGCAGAATAGTACCCTGTTTTTCTGTCCCATCGCTAGCAATGAAACTGACCCGGTCGCCTTGAGCAAACTGAGCCATCTGTACGGTACTTCTGGCCTGTGCAATCAAGTTCAAGCGTTCAATCACCATACGGTTCAAATACCGTAAATCATCTTCGTTCATGTAGCGCAATGCTTCAGTAAACCGTTCACGATCAAGAAGGGTTTTATTATTTTTCGTCATGTGAGTTTAGACTATGTTAACAGGGTTAAATTAACGGTAGGCACGCTATTGCGCATCAATTGTTTTCAGTGCCAGAGTTTCCAAGTCCAGATTCCATGGCAACAAGGTCTCGTATTCTTCCATCGTGCTGGCAAGGGTATTGTAGAGGCGGAGGGCGTTGGTTTCATGCTGGTTATTATAACCCTTTAATCCTAAACTGTGGCCGTATAATGCAAGGTTTTATGGGGCCGGTGTTTCCCCTTCGTATTTAGCGTCGATCTCATCTGTGATGAGTTCGATGTCGTAGAAGCACTTAAGAAACGTGGTTGCCTTATCAAGTTGGCGCTTCACGGATACCATTCGGTGGTCGCGTTTGGTAATTGTCGCCACGACTCCGGCCTGGTTGGAATGTTGAAAATGCGGAGCGTATTCGAGAGGTTGTTTCTCGAAGAGGAGTTCGAGAGCCTTGGCGTAACCGTTTTCCTCTATGATGCGGAGTTTTCCTCCCTGCATCGGGATTTCCCAATGGTCATCGAAGATGATCTTGCGTTTGAAAGGGATTGTGTAGCGGATTCTCATGCTTTTCAAGCTTTCAAGATAGCACAGTTATTGACTTGAAGGGGTTATTCAGGTGCTAGTACTTACATTATCGAAAAAAGTATTACGCAACCAGGAAGCAAATGTCTGGCCTAATGGTAAATCTGTATCTAAATAACGGGCAGTAATTGCCTGGCCGTAAGGCTTACCGGGTTCTTGCTGCCATGCCAACGTACCTCAATCTCATGCTGGGTAGCGATTTCCAGTTCTTTTTCCTGGAAAATTGTTGGTAAAATTTTATCGTTTTTTCGTGTTAAACGAATTAAGACACCATCTTGTGGGCTATCTGTGGCAGCTGCCTGGAAGGCTCGTATGCAATCACTGCTATGAGTCGTGGAAAATACTTGAACATTCAGCTCGCTTGCCAGTCGAAAAATGGTTTTCCAGATGGAAGTTTGTACTGAATGATGCAGGCCATTTTCAAACTCATCAATTAAAAGAACCCCATTTTTTGCATTGCATAAAGAAAGAATAATGCCAAAAAGTCGATTCACACCATCGCCAAATGTACGCAATGGAACAGGAGACTCAAAGTTATTACTTTTAACGATGGCTGTGCGAGGACGGCTACGTGATGCACCGCTACCAACCATTGAAACTCCTTGAATGTCAGGAGAAATCAGTTGCAATGCTTTGATGACCTCATCTTGTTCATTTGTCAATGCGATTGCATCCCACAATATGCCTAATTGGCCGGTGGTTCTGGAGCTGAAAGGGTCAAGGTAAATACAGCGAATTGCTTCGGATGCATCCTCTCTAAATGAGTGTAAACCTATGGAGCGCCTGGCTAAACTTGATATATCTATTAGTGGAAATAAGCGATGCCGATTGCCGGTTGTTATTTCCAGTGCTGGCATTCCGTTTAAGTCACCAAACAGATCTGGCGTAGTTGATTCATAGCCTATTATTACTCCTCTATTGGGGTCAGTTTGTTTGATTGCCCATGCTGCATTTATAGAGAGCGTTGCCATGCCGGATGGAATACGACCAGAAGCATTGATTGAAAAGCCCGCAGCACCCGTACTGAAATCAGGGAATCCAGTGAATAAATTGCGGTAAGGGCCGAAATCACTTCCTAATAGTTCACGTTCCGGATCCATGAACTCATTCGTTTCTTCACGGTAATTCAGGATGGTTTGAAGTGTATCTAAAGAACCGCGAGTAACAAGAATGCGGATGGCTTCAAGCAAAGAAGATTTGCCGGTATTGTTTTTACCGGTAATGAGGTTGACTTTGCCAAAGGTTGGAACAGTTAAATTGGAAAAACCTCGGAACCCGATAATGTTGAGGCTTTCAACAAGCGCTGTCATTTTTAAGATCTCCGCCCATGTAGGATTGTCGCGTAACCATAATTTGACTCATTATACAGACTCTTAAAGTGTCAATGGTGTTGTCTGTTGTGCACAAGGTAAGGATAAAGCAAATATGTTTGCTTGGTAAATGTTCGGTTGCTCGTTCCCATGCTTCTGGGAATGTATACCGGTAACTTTTCAGCGGGTACCGATAGGTTGTTTGTTACTTTCCTGGCGCATTGCCCGTAGGCTATGGGTTTGTTCCTTGATTTCTTTCAGAGGCTTTTTGAAGGCCTAGGATACCGATGTTGATCGCTTTGGCAAGTCATGGAGCCATCCGCTAAATGATTCAAGTAATTGAGCTGAGGTGTCAGGTAATTGAGCCAGTGGGGTCTTCGTTTAGCTACGGGCTTATTTTTCTAAAATTGTACACGGTAATGTAATAGGCACACAAAACTTAGCCCTGGATAGATTTTCATTATTATGAGAATGCTCACTCGCCATATTTAAAACAGTCTTTGCTTCAACGCCACCCCCTATTTTATTAGCCAAAACAGTAATATCACTGTTAGCGGTATCGGTTTTTTTGGCAACAGAACCATAAACAAAGGCAGCGATTATTTGAGCAGCCAAGGGTTGAAGGGCATCACGAGTTAGGGTTTTTTGGTTTTTTTTAGTTTGTAATCTCCTTTTATTCATCCCTATAATAAGCTTTCTGTTACCCATTATTGGTCTTTTGTACTTATGCCTGAAATTAACAAACAACGCGCGCCTCTGGTTCATTTAAGCAACTCCCTGGCCGGGTTAAGTGATGTCGCCTCACGAGTCGGGCAGTATATTTTGGCTAACCCCGAAAAAGTGGTGCACCAGACGGTTGCTGAGCTGGCCGAGTTTACCCATAGTGGACAGGCAAGTGTCGTTCGTTTGTGCCGTCAATTGGGGTTCAATGGTTTTAGTGATTTCAAGTTGGCGCTCATGGCAGAGCTGGCGACGACCAGCCAGCAGTCACTGGCAGACAGCCATCACGACGATAGCCACAGTAATGCATTAATGCAGCGCTTGGTTACCAGCATGCAAAGCACCACTTTTGCGCTGGATCCGGCCAAAATGCGCAAGGCTGCGCAGTATATGGTCAAAGCCAGGCGGATTGATATTTTTGGGTCGGGGGTTTCTGGTATTGTGGCCCAACTTGTGGCTTATCGACTTATGCGTTTAGGCTTGCCAGCACAGGCTTTCCAGGATCCGGTTCTGGCTCATGAAGTCATGACAGGGGTTGATAAATCCTGTGTGGCGCTGGTGATATCTGAAAGTGGCCTGACGATGGAAACCGTTGAGTTCCTGAAAATTGCCCGATCGGTGAATGCCAAATCCATCGCCGTGACAGGTCGGGTCAATAGCCCTGTTGCCAAGGCGGCAGATCTGGTACTGCTGGCCGTGCCGGTTGAGCCTTTAACCTATGGTGGAGATATCTCCCCGGCCATTGCCAAAGTTTACCTGGCTGAAATGCTGGCGACCTATATTACAGAGGCCCTGCATCAAAAATAGTTTGCTATCCATGCTAAAAAAATGGCTTTTATGAGGAAAAACAGAAGACGTCAAATGACAGAATGGATTTTTACTCCATAAAATATAAATAATAGTGAAATATTAATCCGATAAACTGGCCCTGGTTTTTAAAATACTGGGGTCATTTCCATGGCAGCATCTGTCAAACTGGATCGTATTGAAAAATATTACGGTCAGAAAAAAA
>JAAYHN010000191.1 GCA_012735395.1 Alcaligenaceae bacterium
CGGGGTAACGGGGTTGGTTCCGGGCTGATTTCTTCTAGATAGTCCATACGTGTCCATTTGCGATAGTGGACAAGTATGTTCATATTTTATTAGCGACTTGAAAAGATGACTTTACCGGACAGTTACGGAAAAAATGATGTTAGCCCCATTAGACGGTGTTCCAAGACGGCCTTTTTTAAGCGATGAAAGATGTTCGGTAAGCGTCCCTAGAGAAGATAATGAAGAAGCACAGTCAGGTGATGTCCTGTTCCCTTAAAGACAGTAGATGATTATGAATTTCTGTCTTCCTTAATTTTCTGATATTCCTCACTAAATTTAGTATCCTCTATTATCAATTTAAAAATTAATGAGCATTCATTTATTTTCAGAAAAATAGAAAAACATGTCAATTAATAATTCATCTGTTTTATTATGGATATCCCTTATTTTTAAGAGAATTATTATAAAATTCGGGAATTAATTTACGCTTGGCTCTTTGTTTGACTTTATAATAAGTGATCATTCAATTTTTTAAGGGCTGATCAGTCACACTGGTTTTTTCAATAACCGTATGTCTCCTTCCAGTCAGAACATTTTTCATACCTATCAGGAGCTCCCTTGTCCACTCAAAATAAAACAGAAGATTCCCCTCGCGTAGCCAAGCGCCGGGCCCAACTGGTACAAGCGGCAATCACTCAGTTCTCCCGCCTGGGCTATCACACCACCACCATCAAAGACATTGCCGACGAAGCCGGTGTCAGTCCGGGGCTCATTTACCAATATGTGCCAGACAAACAGGAACTTCTCTTCCTGGCCCTTCAGCACATCGTTCAGCGTAACGATACAGAGCTTCCACTGGCCCTGGAAGGTGTCGTTGATCCCATCGCACGTTTGTACCGTGCCGTTGAATCCTATACCTATGTCATTGATACCAGTCGCCAGGCCTCACAGCTAACCTATCGTGAAATGCGGTCGCTCAAACCGGAATACATTGAGCATGTGAAGCAACTTGAGCTCCAGACCAACGGGCTGATTGTCAAATGCGTAGACGATTGCATCCGCGCAGGTTATCTGGCAGAAACACACGTGGAACTGCTGGTTTACAGAATTGTTATCGCAGCCCAGGGCTGGGCACTCAAGCACTGGCGTCTTAAGCATATCGTTACGCTGGACGAATACCTGGACAAGGCGATCCACGCAATCTGGAAAAGCCTGCTATTGCCCAGAGGCACCAGCCGTTACGAAGAACTGCATCAGGCCGGAGAACTGGAACCACTCAAAAGGCCCCGTGATAACGGGCAGCCATTAAAAGACGCCAATAATGATGGTGAAACAATGTCATTATCAGCGGCTGACGATCTGGCAACAAACCCGGACGCCATTAAATAGCACCAAGAAAAAAGGCTTCATTCAAAGCCAGGCCAACGAAGCCTATTAGCCACTGCCTGCTTAAAGCAGGCAGTGGAAATACATCGCCAGTTCACTCAAAATCAAACATGCTTTTTATTTTGTCAGTCACCCGACTCTTCAGGTACGAAATAAAAATCAGCAATTGAATTAATCTTTGGCAAATATTTAGCCTTAACACGCGTACCCTTGCCCAGCGTGACGTTATTGTGTGCCACAACAAACGCCTTAATGCAGGTATCCGCACCCTCTGGCAAAACCAGTGCCGTGGCAACCGGTGCATTCAGGTGGCGCAAATGTTCTGGGATCTGGGGTAGCAAAATGCTGGTTAATATCTCTCCCTTGCCACTTAACGGATATTCTTCGGCGGTCTCGTAACAGTGCGAACAAACCGGCCGTAGCGGTACCCAGACAAAACCACAACCCGTGCACTTGCTGCCCACCATTTTGCCTGCCTGCAAACCATGGAAGTAAGCCGACTGCCCTCCATAACTCAAACGATAGTTATAGACGTCTTTAATCTCTACTTCAAAAATATCCTCAGTGCTCATGATTTCTCCAATACGATGGTGCAACTCTGGGAGATGCCGGGCCCGCCAATCGCTGAAAATATTGCCCGTCCCTGGTTAATCGGCACCTGAGTACCGCCAGCCTGTCCGCGTAACTGCTGCACAATTTCCCCAACCCGGGAAATACCGGAACAACCGGCTACGTGACCACAACCAATCATGCCGCCAGAAGGGTTAACCGGCATGGCACCGGTACGCTCGGTAATACCTTCATCAATCAGCCTGCCACCTTCACCCGGCGCGCACAGACCCAATTCGGCATAACTCATCAACTCCACTCCCGTTAACAGGTCATGGGTTTCAATAAAATCAAGTTGTTTCATGGGGTCCGTGATACCCGCCATGGCATAGGCGCGCTGTGCCGACTGCTCCTGGCACATCAAGCGGCCAAGCTGTTTATAGTCAGGCATATAACTGCGTAAATTTGATGAACCCACACCTTCAATCCAGATCGGGTCATCACACATTTCTTTCGCCTTGTCTTCCGAAGCAAGAATCAAGGCCGCCGCACCTTCACTATACAGACAGCAATCCAGCATCTTTATAGGCCCAGCAATACGCCGTGAATTCATCACATCATCCACTGTCAGCTTCATACCGCTTTGGGCTAATGGATTATTCAATGCGTTACCGTGATTTTTGACGGAAACCCTGGCCATCTGTTCTTCGGTAGGCGCACCATAACGGTCAATATGTGCCTGGACGGTAAAACCAAAATTGGCGGCAGCCAACGGCTCTACCGGCACCTCCCAGTTGGTATCCAGATCCAGCATAATCGCTTTCAGAAAGGCGGAGGAACGCTTGTTCAGTTCTGGATCCCACAAGTCCATGCCTTTGCCGGACCCCACCACCATAGTAACGTCGGACATGCCGGACATGATTTCAATCATCCCCTGACGTACCGCCATCGCACCTGTTACGGCACCGGCACTGACATGTACCGATGATTTTCCAGCCATGCCAATATAATCCTGCATGGTCGTACTGGGGCAACATTGCCGCACCCAGGCCACCATCAAATCAGAAAGCCCCCATACCACATGATCTACGTCACTGGCAGAAATACGGGCATCTGCCAGTGCCGCTTTCGTTACATCCTGAGCCAGTTCATAATATGTTTTGTTAGCGTATCGAACCTGCCAGGGGATCAGGCCCACGCCTACGATGCCTACTCTCAATTTGCCACTCCTTCCTGTTTATTGTTCCCGTAAGGGATTAGCACATTGTCAGGCCACCGCTGACGCTGATTGCCTGCCCTGTGATATAAGACGCTTCATCCGATACCAGGAATACGGCGGCTGCGGCCACTTCTTCCGCTTTGGCAAGACGGCGCAGTGGAATTGCCTTGATCATGGCATTACCGATCTTGCTGCCAAACTCATCATTCGTAACCAGGTCTTCCCATAATCCGGTATCGGTCGGGCCCGGGCATACCACGTTAGCCAGCACATTATGGCGGGCATATTCACGGGCGATAGATTTTGAAAAGGCAATGGCACCGCCACGGCAGGCTGCCGAAACTGACTCCCCACTGGTACCCACTTTGCCTGAATCGGAACCGATAATAACGATACGGCCTCCGCCATTGCGAATCAGTTCGGGCAATACCGCACGTACCGAATCAATCACACTGCGCAGCTCAATCGCAATGGTCATGTCCACTGTCTCTTCAGCCGTTTCAAGAAAAGGCAGGATACGCAATGCGGTTCCTACTGTGCTCATGAAGGCATCAAGCTTGCCAAAACGTTTTACCGTTTCCGCTACAACATTTGCGACATCCTGGCGTTTGGTTAAATCACCTTTAACCAGCAATACCTGTTGTTCATCGTACTGGGCGGCCAATTGCTGCAAGTCCTCGGCACTGGAGCGGTAATGAAGCGCAACCTGCGCCCCGCGATCCAGCAGCATTTTTGCCGCAGCCAAACCAATACCACCTGAAGCGCCACCCAACAGCACTACCTTACCTTTTAAATTCTGAGACATGTTTCCTGCTCCTTAAATATTGATTTTTGTCTGTACTTTGCACGTACCGACTCTGTTTATTACTTCTGATTAACTGTTTTTTCTGCATATAGACACCCCCTGGTGTCAGGATTCAGGCTTCTTTGGTCCGGCCAGACGATCCCATGTCTTGTCAGAAAACGCCTGGGCCCGCAGCACATGCTTCATCACCTTATTCGTGGGAGTTTTGGGTAAAGCATCAACAAATTCGACATAACGGGGAATCGCATATTTCGGCAAACGGGTCCGTACATTTTCCACCAATGCCTCTGGCGCCAGACTGGCTCCTTTCTGCGGTACGACAACAATCTTCAGGTCATCTCCGCCCAATTCACACGGCACCGCAATTGCAGCCACTTCAAGCACACCGGGGTTCTCACCAATGGCGTGCTCTACCTCAAAGGCCGACACGTTTTCACCACGCACACGGATCGCATCCTTTATCCGGCCCGTCACATACAAATCACCGTCTTCATCCAGCTTGCCGGCATCGCCCGTATGGAACCACAAATCTTTCCATGCCTCTGTTGTGGCAACCGGGTTGCCATCATATCCAGCCATCAATGCGCAAGGCTCTGATGCCCGCACCAGTATTTCACCCTCTGTTCCCGCCGGTACCGCGTAACCTTGGGCATCGGCAATACGTATCTCAAAGCCAGGTGCTACCCGGCCTGCCGCTCCTGTTTTGGGAGAACCATGTGGCAGGTAACAAGGTACATTCGCCTCAGTGGACCCATACCCCGAACGCAATTCAACACCAAACCGCTCTTGAAATTCAATAAAATCATTGGCTGACGCACCAATACCCCAGCCAACCCGCAAGGTGGCACCTTCACTGTCTTGCCTGGTAGTGGACTTCAGCAGAATCTTGATAATCTCACCAATGTAATAAAATACGGTGCAGCGATGTTCTTGAACTTCAGGCCAGAAACGCGATGCACTGAAGCGTTCGGTCAATACCATACGGGCACCAACCAACATCACGGGAACGGTCAACATGGCCTGGGCTGTATTGTGAAACATGGGAAAAAAGTTGTAGTACACATCATCAGGCCCCAAGCGCATATCCGCGGCCAGCATCCGTCCCAGAATATATTGTTGTGCATGCGTTAGCAGCACACCCTTGGAAGGCCCTGTCGTGCCTGATGTATTCATGACAGCACCAATATCGGCACCGCTGACTGACTCACAATCTGCCGGGGGTGTATCCGCAGCCAGCTCCACCAATTTGGCATAATCCAGAATACCGTCAGGATTATTCTGTGGCGGGCTCTGGTCCAGAAGCAAAACCGGTGTCCGTTTGCCAAGTTCATTGAATGCCAATTCAATTTCAGGCAGCAAAGAAGCCTGCGCCACCACCACATCAATTACCGAACGCTTAAAGGTATGAGTAATCTGGGGTGCCCGATAGTCTGTGCTGATAGGCACCTGTATCGCCCCCAATCTTGATAGGCCAAACCATAAATCCAGGTATTCAAGACGATTATGCAGGCTGATGGCAACACGGTCACCTTTTTTAACGCCGGCAGCCGCTAATGCATTAGCTGTACGGTTGGCACGCTTATCAGCCTGGCCATAAGTAATCCACTGCCCATTGAAATATACAAAGGGACGATCCGGGGCAGCCTGTGCCTGTTTCGCCAGAATCTTGGCCATCACGCGTTCTTGCAAGGGCAATGGATCTGCAGAAGGATCCATCAATCCTGCGCCCAGGGGAAATCCAAAATGATGAGGCTTAACTGAATGATTAGTCATTTTAAAATTATCCAAAATGGTAACTAAAAACCAGGCAGCCAGCTTTTACGCCAGACGTGCTGTTATTCCCGCTTTTGCATGCTTCTTCGCTATGATGACGGGCAATACCATCATCACCATCAATCCTTTTTCCTGGCATATTGTCTCCGCTTAATATCGCTTATTTAACTTGATATTGAATGAATGTTCATTTAGTATATGTTATGCATTAACTTCTGGTCAACAGAAATTTTCCAGAGATCTCAAATTACTTTACTTTTATTTAAAAGGTTGCCATGAATTACGACGATTTTCAGCATATCAAATTTGACCATCACCCCAATGGGGTTCTTCTTGCCACCCTCAACCGCCCGGAAGTCATGAATGCAACTAATGCACGACTGCACTGGGAATTAACCCAAGTATGGGGCGTTATTAATGCGGATAAGGCGGTGAAAGTAGTCGTTGTTACCGGTGCGGGTGATAGTGCATTCTCGGCGGGTGGCGACCTAGGCTGGATTGAAAACATTGTCGGTAATCCCGATGCCATTGAAGAAACAAAACAGGAAGCCAGTGACCTTGTTTACAACATGCTGGCGTGCGACAAACCCATCATATCCGCCATCAATGGCGTAGCCGTTGGGGCAGGCCTTGCTGTTGCCCTGCTGGCCGATATCAGCATTATTGCCGAAGATGCCAAATTCACCGATGGCCATGTACGAATCGGTGTTGCGGCTGGAGATCATGCTGCTATTGTATGGCCTTTGTTATGCGGCATGGCCAAGGCCAAATATTATCTGATGACGGCAGAATTCATTGATGGCAAAGAAGCGGAACGCGTGGGACTGGTCTCTTTTGCCCTGCCTCGTGAACAGGTTCTGGAAAGAGCGTTAACAATTGCCGCCAAACTGGCCAGCGGCAGCCAGACAGCGATCCGGGCTACCAAGAAATCCCTGAACAACTGGATACGCAATGCCGGCCCCATCTTTGACGCGTCATTGTCTGCCGAAATGCTGGGGTTCCTGGGCGCAGATGCCAGGGAAGGGTTGGCGGCAGTGCGTGACAAACGTGCCCCGGATTTTCCATCGGCAAGATTGCCTGAATAACTGATACAAAAAACCACCGCTTGCCGGTGGTTTTTTCAAGGTTTTTATTATCAGGCAACAACCAGGCGCCCCCAATAACGCGCACGCAAACGGTCATACACCAGGTTATAAACATAGGTATAGGGCAAATAAAACATCACCAGCCCGAAATCCAGAATAAGCGCTTCAATAAGCCCCATATCCAGCCACCAGGCCACAAAAGGAATGGCCATTATCAACAAGCCGAATTCAAACCCGATGGCATGCATGACCCGCAGGGCGACCGTTTTCACCCAGCCAAAACGACGGGCCAAACGATCAAAACAGGTGTTGTAAATCATATTCCAGATTAAGGCCATGATGGCGATCACGATGGTGACCACCCCCATGTCAAACATGGATTCCCCCGACAGCCAGGCGGCCAAGGGGGCACTGATGCCAATGGCCAGCGCCTCAAAACAGAACGCATGTAAAAACCGCTCAAGTACCGATTTGTTTTTTTCCAACTGCACAACAATTACTCTTATTTGACGTTACGACGCACCAGTGTACTTTGTCCAAACAGGCTTTCCACCATATCCAGCGCAATTTCCGCCGTTAAATTACGCACATCCAGGGCCGGATTCAATTCAACAATATCCAGTGAGGCCATCATACCCGTATCGGCAATCATTTCCATACACAACTGGGCTTCCCGGTAATTGGGCCCGCCCCTTACGGTTGTACCAACACCCGGCGCAATGTCCGGGTCAAGGAAATCAACATCAAAACTGACATGCAAATGGGTATTCTGATCCAGGCCATACAAAGCCTCTTGCATAGTCTGCCGCATTCCCGTTTCATCAATATGACGCATATCCAAAACCTGGATACCCGCTTCATGGATAAAACGTTTTTCACCGTCATCAACACTGCGTATGCCAATCTGGCGAATCATGCCGGCATCAAGGGCAGGCTTACTGCCTGACATGTTAACCAGTGCCTCAGGCCCATAGCCAAACAGACAGGCCACCGGCATGCCATGAATATTGCCGGTGGGTGACAGTTCTGCCGTATTGAAATCAGTATGGGCATCCAGCCACAACACCCTTAACGGCTTGCCCTGTTCCCGGCAATAACGGGCCACGGCACTGATGGAACCGATGCCAAGGCAATGATCGCCCCCCAGCATGATGGGCAGACGGCCCGCCAGCAATTCAGCGTAAATGGCATCATGCGCCAGCCGGTTCCATTCAATGACCTGTGCCAGATGACGGTAACCCTGACTGGGTGGCAACCACGGATTGGCCGGCCCCTGAAGATTGCCGCAATCCCTCACTTCCATACCCAGTTTTTGCAAGGACTGGGTTATACCCGCCACCCGTAAAGCCTCGGGACCCATGCTGGAACCCCGATGACCGGCACCGACATCGGTAGGCACGCCAATCAGGCTAAGCCGTTTATTTTGAATATCCACCACTTCATCTTCCTTGAGAATCCGTTGGGGTATTTTCTCATATTGGACACAGGCTGGCAAAAGCCGATGACCAGCCTGCAAAGAATTCCCTACCTGACTTCAACAGGCACCTTATCCATTAAAACCGGAATGGACGACCCCACACCCAAATAAGCAAACAGGTCTTTAGGGTCAGCCAGCTCGGGTACCAGGGAAATGGATTGCATCAGCCCCAGTTCTTTGGCCGCATCACGCATAAACAACATGGCAGAATAATCTTCCAGTGCAAACCCGACCGAATCAAAGATCGTGATGTCTTCCTCATGGCTGCGGCCCGGTTTCGTTTTGCCAAACACCTCCCACAGATGCACCACCGGAAAGTCTGGCGCCACATTCTGCAACTCGCCCTCTATCCGGGTCTGTTCTTCAAACTCAACAAAAACCGGTCCCATTGACAGGATAGCGGGATGCAGTTCTGTCTTGCCGGGTGAGTCGCCCCCCACCGCGTTGATATGCATGCCAGGTTCCACCATCTCCGGTGTAACAATATGGGCTTTGGCATATTCTGCCGTCACCGTGGTAACGATATCCACCCCCTTGACCGCACTGGCCACATCACTGGCAATCACAAATTTCATGCCGGTATGGGCCAGATTGGCGGCCAGTTTTTCAGATGCCTGACGGTCTTTGTCAAACAGGCGGATTTCTTCAATACCCAAGAGGTAATGAAAAGCAAGCGCCTGGAATTCGGCCTGTGAGCCATTACCAACCAGCGCCATGCTACGGCTGTTTTTACGGGCCAGATATTTAGCAGCCAGTGCAGAGGTTGCGGCTGTCCGGAAAGCCGTTGTCAGTGTCAGCTCTGAAATGGCCATGGGCATGCCCGTGCTTACATCTACCAGGGCACCAAATGCAATCACGGTAGACAGACCCTTTGCCGGATTATGCGGATGGCAGTTCACATATTTGAAAGCATAATGCTTTTTATCGGCAATCGGCATTAGCTCCATCACCCCGTTTTCCACATACTTGGCCACCCGTTTGGACTTATCGAAGTCACTCCAGCGCAAATAGTCTGCCAGAATATAATTGGCAACCCCTTCCAGGCAGGCTTTCATGCCTTATTTCTGGACAATGGCTGCAATATCCTGTGGCCGGATCAGTTCGGTCATGAGATGGTTTTGCAATAGGGTATTCATGTCAGGCCTCCTGTTTTTTTATAAGTCATTTATGCTATTAGCCATAGTGTGTAACAGGATGCCGCCAATTTACAGCCCACATTTTGCATACTTTTGGGCAGTTTTCTATCATAATGACAGAACTGCCTACCGGAATGACAATTATGGATACGCTAGATCAGGCCCTTATTGCCCTTTTACGCCAGAATGCCCGCTATACGGTTGCCGATCTGGCCCAGAAATTGCAGGTATCACGCGGGACCGTGCGCAACCGCATGCTGAAACTGGAAGATGAAGGCGTGATTGTGGGCTATACCGTGCAACTGCGCCCCAACAGCCAGCACCGGCCCATTACCGCCTGGATGAGTATTGCCATAGAAGGTAATGCCAACCGGCAGGCTGTTGCCAGTTTACTGGGTGAGCCCTGCGTGGTTGCCCTGCACGACACCAACGGCCGTTGGGACCTGCTGGCCGAACTGCAGGCGGAAACGCTGGATGAACTGGGCCAGGCCCTGGAACGGATACGGCTGATCAAGGCTATCAGTAACTCGGAAACGAGTATTCATTTGAAGAGTTATAAATAAGCTGGTGCTCATCAAGCGTAAACCATCATGGTATTGGCAAGATACGTAGGTAAAATCATATACATCACAATAATGACTCATGGGGAAGACAATATGACCACTGAAACCACTCCAGCTATTCTGGATATTTTCCGGGAACAGGGCGTTGTTACCCTGCGCCTGAACCGTCCCAACCAGTTCAATGCGCTATCAGAAGCCATGTTGCAGGCTTTGCTGGATCAATTTGATATTCTCCAGCGCGATGGCAGCCTGCGTTGCGTCATTATTGAAGCTGCCGGCAAAGCCTTTTGCGCAGGCCATGATTTAAAGGAAATGCGCAGCCAGCCCGAGCTGGCTTACTACCGCTACCTGTTTGCCAAGTGTGGCAAAGTCATGCAGGGAATCCAGGCCCTGCCGGTACCTGTCATAGCCAAAATACACGGCATCGCAACAGCTGCAGGTTGCCAGCTGGTAGCGGCCAGCGATTTGGCCGTTTGCACCGACACAGCCAAATTTGCCGTATCGGGCATCAATGTCGGCCTTTTCTGCTCAACACCTGCCGTTGCCTTAAGCCGCAACATTTCTTCCAAACGGGCTTTTGAAATGCTGGTGACTGCCCGTTTCATTGATGCCCAAA
>JAAYHN010000192.1 GCA_012735395.1 Alcaligenaceae bacterium
GTTCATTTGTTGCTCGATCACCTGCACCACCGTATCCTGTACGGTTTGTGCCGAGGCACCCGGATAAACCACGGAAATGGCAATAGCCGGTGCCGCCACGTTGGGGTATTGGCTGACAGGCATTTTCAAGATTGACAGCGTGCCTGCCAGCATAATCACGATCGCAATCACCCATGAAAATATGGGACGATCAATAAAGAACTTAGACATTCGTATCGCCCTCTTTCACATTATTTGATACGGCAGCCGGTTCCACTTTGCTCAAGTCGGTTTTTAAATCAAGATTACCTGCCGGTGCCGTTTTCACCTCGATGCCCGGGCGCAATCTTTGCAAACCCTCAGCCACGACTTTATCGCCCGCTTTCAATCCTTCATTAACCAGCCATTGATTGCCGACCGTACGCTCGGTAACAATGGTTCTGGTACTGACTTTGCCATCTTCCGCAACCACCCATACCATAGGCTCACCTTTTACGTTACGGGCTACTGCCTGCTGGGGCACCAAAACCGCGTCATTGCGAACCCCCTCATTGAGCCTGGCATGCACAAACATACCCGGCAATAAAACCTGGTCGGGATTGGCAAACTCGGCACGCAGGGTAACCGAAGCCGTGCCGGTATCCACGCTAACCTCGGAGAACTTCAAGGTGCCCTGAATGGGATAGATACTGCCGTCTTCCAATTTGAGCGACACCTTGACCTGATCTTCGCCATTTTTTTTAAGCTGCCCGCTGGCCAGATCCTTGCGTAAACGCAATACCTCAGTCATGGACTGAGTCAGGTCAACATAAATGGGGTCAAGTTGCTGAATGGTTGCCAGCTGCTGTGGCTGGCCATTGCCAACCAATGCCCCTTCGGTTACAAATGAACGTCCTATTTTCCCTGAAATGGGCGACAGCACCTTGGTGTACTCCAGATTAATCTGGCTCAAGGCACGTTCGGCCTCCATCTGTTTCCAGGCAGCATAGGCATCATCGTATTGCTGTTTGCTAATGGCATTGCTTTTTACCAGCTTCTGGTAACGCTGGGCCAGTTGCCTGGCACTGTTCAGGTTGGCCAGGGCACGCTGGTCTGCCGCCTCATAAATCGCCGGGTCAATCTGATACAGCTGCTCACCCTCTTTCACCAAAGAACCTTCGGTAAACATTCTTTCCTGAATAATGCCATTAACCTGCGGACGCACTTCGGCAATCCGGTAAGGCACTGTCCTGCCTGGCAAGTCAGTTGTCAGCACCAGAGATTGGTTTTTAACCTCATACACCCCAACTTCCGGTGTCTGCTGCATCATTGCCTGCTGGCCACCCGATTCACTGCAAGCCGTTAGCAGCAAGGCAAGCAAAGGTAGCACCGCAAAGGTTTTAACTAATCCATTTGTTTTCACTCTTTAACCTCGTTTTTGTTTTTCAACACTATTTATAACCATTAGGTGGTAAAGTGTATCACAAAGCGGTACAGCAAAATAAGCATAAATTTATTAATTTTTTTTATTGGGACGATTGTTCAAATCTAATTTGAATCAGGTACAGCCCGGTGAACTGGCTCAATATCGCCCTATCACAGGTAAAATAAGAAAAACAGGGGGTAAACGAAAAGATGAACGGAAGTGAAGAAATGGAAAATACAGAAGGCAATATGGCTTTTTCTGCCGAGTCAAGACAAGGCGGAATCCAGGTTATTGCACGCTCGGGTGCCATTCTAAGAGCACTGGCAGCCAACCCGCAGGGTATTAGCCTGGCCACCATCGCCAATCACGTCAAACTGCCCCGCTCTACGGTACAGCGCATTGTCAACGCACTGGAA
>JAAYHN010000193.1 GCA_012735395.1 Alcaligenaceae bacterium
AAAACCGGGCGGCTTTCGGGGCGCCCGTTTCTTCACCCCATTATTGAATTTTATTGCGATCATGACTACTCAAAGTGAACAGCTGGCTACGTTTGCCGCCAATTTGCAATTCAGTGATATACCTGCCCATGTCATCGCCCGTTGCGAAGACCTGTTGCTGGACACCCTTGGTTCAATCCTGGCCGGTTCAACCGCCCGCCCGGTAAAAACCATTGATGCCTTTGCCAAACTGCAAGGCCCCACCACCGGCAAGAGCCAGGTGCTGGGCAATGTACGTAACACCACTGCCCTGTTTGCCTCTTTGGTTAATGCTGCCGCTGCTCACATGGTTGAACAGGATGACGTGCATAACGGTTCGGTATTTCACCCTGCCGCCGTTGTATTCCCCCCCGCACTGGCGGTAGCCCAGGAAATTGGTGCCTCCGGCAAAGAATTGCTGACCGCCTGCGTGGCCGGTTACGAAGCAGGTATTCGCGTGGGTGAATTCCTGGGCCGTTCACACTACAAGATTTTCCATACCACCGGCACCGCAGGCACCATTGCCGCAGCCGTGACCGTGGGCCGCCTGCTGAAGCTGAACCCGGAACAAATGCTGGACGCGATCGGCTCTGCCGGTACCCAGGCTGCCGGCTTGTGGGAGTTCCTGCGTACCGCCGCCGACTCCAAACAATTGCACACCGCCAAAGCGGCCGCCAATGGTTTAATTGCCGCCTACCTGGCCAAAGACGGTTTCACCGGTGCCAAACAGATTCTGGAAGGCGCCCAGGGCATGGGTGCCGGCATGTCTACCGACGCCGATCCGCGCAAACTGGTTGATGGCCTGGGAACACGCTGGGCATTACCTGAAACCTCGTTCAAATACCATGCATCCTGCCGCCATACCCACCCGGCTGCCGATGCCCTGCAACTGGTCATGAAAGAAAACAATCTGTCTGCCAGTGACGTTGCCAGCGTGGTAACCCATGTACACCAGGGTGCGATTGACGTACTGGGCGCCGTCGTTGTACCGGAAACCGTACACCAGTCCAAATTCTCCATGGGTACGGTACTGGCCCTGATTGCCATCAAGAACTTTGCGGGCCTGGCGGAATTTGATGCAGCCCTGCACAATGAGCAAGTCGGTGCTTTCCGTGAAAAAGTCACCATGGAACTGGACGAAGAAGTGGACACCGCCTACCCCAACCGCTGGATTGGCAAGGTAACCGTCACCACCACCGATGGCCGTGTCCTGAAAGGCCGTGTTGACGAACCCAAAGGCGACCCGGGCAACACCCTAAGCCGCCCTGAAATTGAAGACAAGGTCATGCGTCTGGGCCAATACGAAAACGCAGCCTCTGCCGACACCATCAGGCATCTGATTGATTATGTCTGGGATTTGCAGAACAAGAACGTGATTGAAGCACTGGTTTAAGGTTGGTGCCGTAACAATAAAAAGTTTAGATATGCATTCCCACGCGGGAACGAGTGTTGAAGCATTGGTTTAAACTTGTGCCATTACACTAAAAAATTTTAATTTGAAATAACCCTAGTGGAGTAGACTTTTCCCTGCTTAACGGCAGGGATTTTTTTGCCTGGTGGGTTCTTAACCGCCTTGCCAAGGATAATTCGCTTCCACCATAGTAACAAAACGCTGGTACAGTGCTCCCAGGGCGGGTTTCTTTTTTCTCAGGCCTCTACATGAAATACAATAAACCAGCTTCTCTGATATTCTAGCCCGTTACGGACTGGACCGTGATTTGCGCCGTATTACATTAGGGCAATTGGAACGCATTGAGATAGCCATACGCACTATCATCAGCGACCAGAAGCTTTTGCCATTGGCCGTTTTTTAAGTAAAAAAAAATAAACTGTTGCAAAGTTTTTTCTATTAATATACTATTTTATATAATATTTATTAATATAATATATATGCGGTAATCATTACTACATATAAACCAGCCTACCCCAGCTTCAATCACTGGCAGGCTCTACCAGGATCGATACCGGTCCACCCGTTAACTCACTAGGGATTCAATATGTCACTTCGCATCAATGATATTGCACCAAACTTCACTACCGACTCTACCGCCGGTGAATTAACTTTACACAACTGGATGGGCGACAGCTACGCCATTCTGTTTTCACACCCCAAAGACT
>JAAYHN010000194.1 GCA_012735395.1 Alcaligenaceae bacterium
AACTACGGTGGTAACCTGCAACTGGATTTCCGCCTTCACCCCAACCACAAAACCATTGTCGGCCTGCACTATCTGGCCGATGAGCTTGAAGCCCACAAGCTGTCCAGCACCACGACGGCCATCCAGCGTCCGAGCATGCCCTTCCCTGTCACCAGCAGCACGGTTAGCACACCTTACATTAAGGCGGCCATTAACACCACGTCTCTGTTTGCACAGGATGAATGGCGTTTAAGCGATGACCTGAAGCTGACGGCAGGTTTACGTTATTTTTACGTAAAAAACGATCTGAAGAAAAGCGACCCGGGGCTTATGAATGATGATGAAACCTATCGCAAATTCATCAAATCATTTGGCCTGGTATATACCGGTTTTACCAATACCAGCCTGCGTGCCTCTTACTCTGAGGGTTTCACCATTCCCAATCTGGCCAAACTGTACACCACCACGACAGCCGGCGGGCAAACCGTGCATAACAACCCCAACCTGAAGCCTGAAACTTCTAAAAACTACGAGCTGGGCGCACGTTACAGCAACAATAACCTGGTGCTGGATTCTGCCATTTTTTACAGTACCGCCAAAAACTATATCACCAGCTTAAGCTGCGGTGCCAGCACGGCATGCGCATCAACCGCCTTGGCAACAGACAATATTTACGTCAATGCCGATTCCGCCAAAACATATGGCCTGGAGTTCCTTGCCGAGTACACCCTACCCGACACCTTCATTACCCCCTATATGAGCGGAACCTGGATGACACGGGAAGAAACCCATTCAGGCATCAAAACCAAAGATACCGACACCCCCAAACTGTTTGGCAGGATTGGCGTAAGAAATGAATTCCTGCTGTTTGACAAACCGGTGTGGTCTGACCTTTACCTGCGTGCCGCCAGCAAAAACAGGTCGTCTTCAGGTACTTTACCAGGCTGGGGCACCCTTAACTTAAGTGCCGGTATCAACTTTGGCAAAGACGACAGCAGCTCTGTCAGCATCAGCCTGTTGAATATCACCAACAAGAAATATATGGCCTCTTACTCTGAACTGCCGGCTTCGGGCACCAATATAGAAATCGCCACCCGCTTCAGGTTCTGGTAAACCGGTCATGGCGTGACAGTTGCGCACCAATCCGGGGCCCCGGAAAAACAACCGTAACACGGGTGCCCTGGATGGCGGGTTTACTGACAATGCTCCAGCCCGCCCCGTGCGCCCGTGCTATTTCCCGCACAATCTGCAAGCCAAGGCCCGAACCATTTGCCTCTACGCCGGCAGCCCGGTAAAAAGCATCAAAAATATGCGGCCTGTCTTCGGGCTCAATACCACAACCATCATCTTCCACCGACAGGCAAGGCGGGTTTGTTCCTACGGTAAGCACAATATTCTGCGCCCCCCTGGCATATTTCAGGGCATTATCAATCAAATTACCCAACAATTCTTCCAGCAACAACTGGTCTCCGTCTATCCATATCGGCCCTGCGGGTGCCTCAAGACGCAAATCAATATGGTGCTGCCGGGTTTTGGGCACCCATTCCAAACCCGTTGTTTGCACCCACTCACATAAATCAATCTGGGTAAACTTATTCTGCGGCCTTGTGGCCGGATCTGCCCGCGCCAGCACCAGCAATTGCTGCCCCAGATGAATCATCCGGTTACTGATAAACTTTATCCGCTCGGCCCGCTCCCTGACATCGTTTGGCAACGGCTGGGCCAGCATCAGTTCAGACTCAAGGCGCAAGCCGGCCAAAGGCGTTCTTAGCTGATGGGCCGCATGCCCGATAAAACGCCTTTGTGCCGCCATGGATTCATCAAGCTGCTTGAATAACTCATTGATACGGCACACCAGAGGTGCCAGCTCGGTAGGCACATTTGTCATATCAATCGGTTGCAAATCTTCTTCGTTACGCTGGGCTATTTCTGTGGAAATCAGGTTAACTGAACGCAAACCGGAACGAATGCCATACACGACCAGCCAGGTAAACAGCACCACCAGCAAAATCTGGCCAAACAGTATCAATAAAAAAATATCCTGTAAATCCCATCTGGCAATTGAAAACTCATGCGCAATAAACCAGGTAACGCTGAAATCCATCACAAACAATACCAAAAGTGCCGGTATCAGCCGCACAATAAGGTAGCGTGACAAGGACCCCCTGGCCAGCAGCCGGGGATTTTTTTTCAGGGAATTCAAAAGCGCGGCGGTTTTCATTCTACTTCCAGCAAGTAGCCAAAGCCCCGCACGGTTTGAATGGAAACCCCAAGCCCCTCAAGCCGCTTGCGTAAACGGTAAATATAAACCTCTACCGCATTTTCACTGAAATCGGCATCCCAGGCCGACAGGGAATTCACAATCTGGCGTTTGGTTACCACCCTGCCGGTTTTAGCCATTAACATTTCCAGAACAGACAATTCACGCA
>JAAYHN010000195.1 GCA_012735395.1 Alcaligenaceae bacterium
TGAAACAGAAAAGAGTGCAAGCAAAGGGTGTCCTTCGGACACCGTGCTATCCATCCCCACCATGAATGATGGGGCTTTCCGCACTTAGTGGTAAGCAGTACCCAGCGGCAGCGTTCGCATTGAAATGGAAAGAAGCGCGAAACTGGCAATCATGAAAACCAGCGTCCATACGGTTGGGACAATTCGGGTAAAACCTTCTGAGAGTTTCATGAAATATGCCCAGCAAACTTCGAGCAAGCCAGCGATAAGCAGATAAATCCAGGCCATTTTGACACCTTTAACGAGCTTCGGGTCGTCCCGAAATTTTAGCCCAAGGTGGGGGAGGTCGTCCTCCGGAAGGAAAGGAATAAGTGGCTGTCACCTGATGCATGAAACATCGCACACGGCTTTTGATTATATAGCAATATCCATTATTAGAATGTCAAATCAGAAGCAGAAAAATAACATTTAATAATGGTACGATCACAGCTAAAGTGAAACAACAACAATCCCTGACTGCCCCTCCTACTGCTGTAGTCCGGAGACACTTAACGAGGAAATCAATGTCTGCTTATTATCAATTTCTGGACAGAACCGTTGCATCTGATGCTACGGTTACCACCCGCTATTGCTCTAACATACATGCCCAAGGCGCATGGAACCCGCATGAACAGCATATGGCCCCGGCCAGTGGCCTCATGGCATCCGAGCTTGAGCAATTCGCTCCACGTACGGATATGCGGATAGGCCGTATCAGTTTTGATATTTTCGGCCTGATTCATTTTGGCGAATTTACGGTCAGCACCCGGATTATCCGTGCCGGTAAAACCATCGAACTGCTTGAATCTGAAATGATATCCAATGGCAAAACATGTATTGTTGCCAGGGCCTGGCGCATGGCGTGCCAGGACAGCAAAAGCATTGGCGGGCTTGAAGACCAGGCCATCTTCCAGCCGGAAACCTACCCGCTCTGGACCGGTTTGCAACGCTGGCCGGGCGGTTATATTCACAGCCTTGAAACCAGGGCCGATGAAAACAACCGGACCGGTAAAGGCATTGTATGGATCAACAATAATCTCGATATGGTTGAAGGGCAGCCCACCAGCTCCTTTTCCCATTTGATTGGCATGGTTGACACGGCCAACGGCATTGTACCCAGGCAGGAAGGCAAATTCACCTGGGCTTTTCCGAATCTGGACTTGCAAATTCATATGCATCGCTACCCCACCGGCCAATGGCTGGGCCTGGAAACGGTGCAGCAATATGGTGAAGATGGCATCGGCCTGACCAGCTCTGTGTTGCATGATATTCAGGGGCCTTTTGGGCGAAGCGAACAAATCCTGACGTTACGAAAAATGGATTAAACAATCTGTGCATGGAAAAAATCCAGTATTTCACGCTACTGAACCCGCCCTTCCATGCCAGGTTTTATTGATATCTTTACAACGCAGGAAAGGAGATTAACAAGAGAAATGTTAAAATTAATCCCCTTATTCTTAAAACAAGATACTCTCTATGTTCCCCAAAAAACTTTCCGAAGGCTATGCCTCCTTCCTGCATGGCAAACTTGAGCGTGAA
>JAAYHN010000196.1 GCA_012735395.1 Alcaligenaceae bacterium
ACGCGCTTTACGTTAAAGAAGAATGCCTAGCATCATTATCATTGGCAGGCTTGACCAGCCGGCCAATGATTTGCATGCCGGGCAGTTTTTTTAATACCTGCTCGGGCGACAGCACCGATAAATCAATGCCATCCAGCGTGTTTTTAACCATCAGGCCCAGCTCGGTATCGCCTTCTATCATCATGCGACGGCTGAAAAACAGGGTATCGGGGTCTTCTTTGCGCTGGATCATTTGCCAATAATCGTACACACTTGAAGAAATAATCAGGTCGGGTTCTTCAGCATGCCGGGCACACGCCACAAACGCACGGTTGCGCCAGCTATAGTCAAAAGCAATACCCGCATCTTTGACCTCCAGGCGCAATTTTTTGTTTTCAAGACGGGCCAGTACATCTTCGGGAAAATGCTTTTTCAGCAGCAGGTTAAGCCCGTTGACAAAGAAAAACGTGCCAGGATAAGACGGCAGTTTAGAAAAAACCGTTTTCACAAACGGCGGAAGCAAAAAAGGCTTGTCCATACTATTTCTCCAAAAATGGCTTAGGCCGCCACCTGTTCAAGGCCCGGCTTGCCATGCCAGTAGCCGTTACAACCCTGTTCGGGCATTAAGGGCTCAATCTGTGCCATGGCACTGGCAACATCAAGGCGATTGTTAATAACGGCATCGTACAGTTCAACAACTTTATCGGTATCGCGCCACTGCGGGCTGATACGTACAATAGCCACGCCCGTTTCACGCATGCTGTCCACATCTGCAAGCAGGTTATACACCAGCGCCGACTGGGTTTGTATGCCGTTAAGCACCAGGAAAGGCTGGCTTTCACGGGTTTTCATCATGAGGCCATCGGGGTGCTCCATGCACACATACTGGCAATTGTCTTTGGGCAGGTTGCGGTTGCGGGCGGTAAAGCAGCGGGCTGAAAAAGCCAGTGGCAAACGGCCATAGGCAAACACTTCGGTTTCTACCAGCCCCTTTAGTTCCGCCTGTATTTTAGCCAAGCCCTGCTGGCTCATTTCCAAAGGCATGACCCAGCGTTTTGCCCCCTGTGCCATTAACAGTTCCAGTGACTGGACATTGAACAGGTTCAGGAAAGGCCCGGCCACAAACGGTTTCCCTTGCAGGCAATGGACTGCACCCATATCATTGGCCTCAACGGTAAACGCGTCATTGGCAACAATTTTTCGCAGGGTTTTAAGGTCACTTTCCGCCTCCAGCAAGGTTTGTGTTGAAAGAATCACCTCTTTGCCACAGGCGGCCAGGTCACGGGCAATATCCAGCCAGTCGGGCAAACGCAATTCATGCCTGCGGGAACAGACCGTTTCACCCAGATAAACGATACTTGCCGCGCTTTCCGCCATTTGCCCATAAAAAGCCACTACCTCATTGCGTGACCAGTAATACTGTATGGGTCCCAATGCTATTTTCACAATAATCCCTTTACCAAATTAATTTATATTTGAATTATTTCCAGGGGCGACTGTAAGCACCCAGGGTATGCTGCTGGCCTTCGGCAACCTTGTTCAGGCTGGCCATCCATTCGGGCCTGACCGAATAGCGCTGCAATTGTGACAGACAGCTGTCAATTGCCTGACGCCATACTTTCGTGACCTGCCCCACATAAGCCGGGCTACGCTGCCGCCCTTCAAGCTTGATGCCTTTCACCCCCAATTGCACCAGGCGGGGCAGGATTTCAAGCGTATTCAGGCTGGTGGGTTCTTCTATCGCGTAATAGTTTTCATCTTCAACATCAAACCGGCCTTTGCACAACGTTGGGTAACCCGCATTTTCATTATCACCATAACGGTCAATAAGCACACCATTCAGGCGGGATTCGAGCCCCTGGGGCGTTTGCTGCCAGCGCACTGCCTTGGCCGGAGAGCACACCCCGTGGGTATTGGGTGATTCACCGGTAACATAGGAAGACAGGGCACAGCGCCCCTCTACCATAACGCAAAGGCTGCCAAAACCGAATACTTCAATTTCAACGCTGGTGTGTTCAGCCAGCTGTTCTACCTGGGCCAGCGATAAGACCCGTGGCAAAATGACACGGGTAATGCCAAACTGCTGCTGGTAAAAAGCAATGGCCTCGTAATTGGTGGCCGACCCCTGGACCGACAAATGCCGGTGCAGATCGGGGTATTTGTTGGCTGCATAGGCCATTAAGCCCAGGTCGCCCATAATCAGGGCATCCACCCCCAGCGCGGCGGCGTGATCAATCGCGTTTGTCCATAAACCGGCATTACCCGGCTGTGGGTAGGTATTGAGGGCCGCAAAAACCCGGCATCCATGTGAGTGGGCATAGGCCACTCCTTCCTGGATGGCGGCATCATCAAAATTCAGACCTGCAAAATTACGGGCATTGGTGGCATCCCTGAAACCAAGATAAACACAATTGGCACCGTTATTGACGGCATTTTTCAGGGCAGGCAAACTGCCTGCCGGGCATACCAGCTCAATTTCTGCCCGGGCTTCCGACTGGATTCCATTACCGGGAACTGGATAATTAATTGACATATTGATTCAAGCTTTAATATTATTGAATGTGATATTTAATTAAAAATTAACTGTCCGAATATAACAATCCCACGCCTGACTCAACCTTGAGCCAGGTCAAGAAAGCGATAGGCACCAAAGTTAATTTGACAAGAGATTGATATGTATCTACGATCTGCCGAATAGGCACCCGCTATTGTTGTTATTATTTTCATAAACCATTTTTTATCAGGGACTTATCATGAATGAAGATATTCAACTGGACGCACGCTCTCTTCCCCCACCCGAACCCATGGAACGGGTACTTGAGCTGCTTCCCCAAATTGATGGCGGCAAACGCCTGCGCCTGTTAA
>JAAYHN010000197.1 GCA_012735395.1 Alcaligenaceae bacterium
AGTTACTTCATTGCCTATGTAATTATCAATATCCCTTAAAAGCTGGGGTAACTCATTTAATGCCACCCGCTGGTAATTGCGCTTTCTTCGCTTGGGCAGTATATCGCTTGGCTTGACGTCCGATGTAGGGTTGTGGGGTATGAAGTCATGCGCCACGGCATACCGCATGATAAGGCCGCATGTTTGTAATATTCTTTTGGCGGTTTCAGACACTCCCCTTTTTTCTACCTTCTTAACTAAATCCTTGAATTTACTTGCGGTCAGTTCGGTAATAGGTGTGTCGCCAATTTCTGGGAATACGTCAGTTTCCAGCCATTTGAGTATCTTTTTGCTGTGCTTCTCGGATTTATTCGGCTTCCATTGTTCATACCATGCTTGTGCAACCAGTTTGAAGCTATTTCTATGAGTAATGGCCTGCGCTGCCTTGGCGGCTTTCTTATCTTCCATTGGGTCTATGCCGTCCTGAAGCTGCTCTTTGGCCTCCATATGTTTTACCCTGGCATCCTTTAGGCTCACGGCAGGATATACGCCAATGGCAAGGTTTTTTTCTTTTCCGGCAAATCGGTATTTATATCGCCAGTACTTGGAGCCACTGGGGTTAATTAGTAAGTAAAGGCCGCCAGTATCACCCATCTTGTAAGGCTTTTCTTCGGGCTTTGCATTCTTTATTTTGGTGTCAGTCAGTGCCATTGGGGGTATCTCCATCTGGGGGTATCAGCTTGTACCCCCAAATGTACCCCCATTAGGGGGTATCTTCAAGTACCCCGTTGTCCTACATTATCCACCGTCCAGACAACAAAAAACCCCGCAAACGCTGTGTTTATGCGGGGTTTGTCTTATCTTGTATTGCTTAGTATTTAATATGATGGCGTCTCCGACAGGAATCGAACCTGTATCAAGAGCTTCGGAAACTCTTATTCTATCCATTGAACTACGGAGACGTAAGGAACTCGTGATTATACATGAATAAATGGTTTTTGCCGATACCTTTTCAGGCTTCTTGGTGTAAATCATAACTTATGTTATGAAAACCGGCGCTTTCCCGACACATAAAAGCACCTAAAACCTACATTTTGTGGGTAATTAGGGTAAGGATTCATACAAAAGTCAGGTAGTGCCGCTATAATTCATGACTATACTTAAAGGTATTAGAGAGTAAATAAAAAAAGCGCTCTATCATCCAGCCTCTTTTAACTATTCGCGCACACAAAAACACGGTAGGATTTTATCCATGAGTAATCAAACAGCACACGACGAAGAACATTCAAGCCCGATTAAAACGCCTAAACAGCTTATTACGGTTATTGCCTTATCTTTTCTGGTACCCGTAATTGTAATTATTTTGCTGGTCAAAATGGTTGATAGCGGTGTTCGCACCGGTTCCGGCTCCGACGCCATGTCACACGAGGCAATTGCCTCACGGATCGCACCTGTAGCATTGTATAACGTTACGATTGCGGCACCGGTAGAAGAGTCCAGCGGTCCCAAGAAACTGCTTACAGGTGAAGAAGTGTATAACAAGCTCTGTATGGCCTGTCATGACGCCGGTATTGCCGGCGCCCCTAAAAAAGGTGATAACGCATCATGGGCGCCCCGTATTGCCCAGGGTCAGGATCTTCTCTTCAAGCATTCCCTTGAAGGCCTGAACGCTATGCCGGCAAAAGGTGGTGACCCAAGCCTGGCAGACATTGAGGTTGAGCGTGCCGTTGTTTTCATGGTCAACCAGTCTGGCGGTTCCTTGCAGGAGCCCGAGGCCCCGGCAGAACAATAACGCGCTGCTGAACAGGCTTCAAAAACACCCCGAAAGGCTGGACGATGGTTCCGGCTTTCGGGGTGTTTTTTTATATGCAGGCATAACTCCATGTTCCGTTTTTTTGAAAACCTGATCAATCCTTACCAGGAAACGCTGCAGTCCCCACCCGAGAAGGGTTTTCTGGCATTTATCTGGAGCTGCACCAGGGGTGTGCGCCGTTTCATTGTGGCCATGATGCTGCTGACAGCCAGTATTGGGGTGTTTGAGGCACTGCTGTTTGCATTCATGGGGAAAATAGTAGACTGGCTCAGCCTGGTTGAGCCGTCATTATTATGGCAGCAGGAAAAAAGCAGTCTGTTTCTGCTGCTTGTTGTTATTCTGCTTAGCCCTGTCCTGGCCGCCTTGCAAAGCCTGTTCAAGCATCAAACGCTGGCGGGTAATTTTCCCATGAGCCTGCGTTGGAAATTTCATTTGCTCATGCTAGAGCAAAGCATGTCTTTCTATCAGGATGAATTTGCCGGACGGGTGGCCACCAAAGTATTGCAAACCTCCATGGCGGTTAGCAATGTCTGCATGATTCTGTGCGATATCCTGGTGTTTGCCGTGATCTACTTTGTGACCATGGTATTGATTGTTGGCGGCTTTGATGCCTGGATTTTCTTGCCTTTTCTGGGCTGGATCGCCGCTTACCTGCTTACCTTGCAATACTTTGTTCCGCGTCTTGGCAAGGTTGGCCGTAAACAGGCCGATGCCCGCTCTTTAATGACCGGCCGCATTACCGATGCCTATACCAATATCTCCACGGTAAAACTGTTTTCCCATGCGGGGCGGGAGGCCGCTTATGCCCAGTCTGCCATGCAAAGTTTCATGAAAACGGTGCATGAACAGCAACGGCTGGTAACGGGCTTTGAAATTGTTAATACGATCCTGAGCGTTTTGCTGTTAACTGCAACAACTGGGGTGGCGCTATGGCTCTGGATTCATGAACAGATCGGGGTGGGGGCGGTTGCGGCAGCGGCTGCCATGGCTTTACGCCTGAACGGGATTTCACACTGGATCATGTGGGAAATGGCCTCCCTGTTTGAACAGGTTGGTATCGTACAGGACGGCATCAATACATTGACCACACCGAATACGATCAAAGACCATCCTGATGCCAAACCTTTGCAGGTAAAAGGGGGCAGTATTACCTTTGAAAACGTCAGTTTTTCCTATAACCGGCAACAAGACGTCATTAAAAACCTGAACCTGCATATCAAACCCGGTGAAAAGGTCGGGCTGGTGGGGCGCTCTGGTGCAGGTAAATCAACCTTAAGCAATTTGTTATTGCGGTTTTACGAGGCACAGCAGGGCCGGGTGCTTATTGACGGGCAGGATATTACCCATGTCACGCAAGATTCGTTGCGTGCAAGTATTGGTATGGTTACACAAGACACGTCTTTATTGCACCGTTCTATCAGGGATAATATTTTGTACGGTCGTCCGCGGGCAACCGAAGAAGAGTTGTTGCAGGCGGCCCTGCGGGCAGAGGCACATGATTTCATTATGGAACTGGGTGATAGCCGGGGGCGCAAGGGATATGATGCGCATGTAGGGGAAAGGGGGATCAAGCTTTCCGGTGGCCAGCGCCAGCGTATTGCCATTGCCAGGGTCATGTTAAAAAATGCGCCCGTTTTATTGCTGGATGAGGCAACCAGTGCACTGGATTCTGAAATTGAGCTGGCCATTCAATCAAGCCTGTATCGCCTGATGGAAGGTAAAACCGTCATCGCCATTGCCCACCGGCTGTCTACCATTGCCGCCATGGACCGCTTGATTGTGCTGGACCAGGGGAAAATTACAGAAGCGGGTACACACCAGGAACTGCTCCGGAACAACGGCATCTATGCCCGCTTGTGGGCGCATCAAAGCGGTGGTTTTCTGGGTAAGGATGATGTGTCTGATTATTCTGGCAAACGTTCTTAACCGGTTTGAAACGGAAGCGATTGCTTCATGCTATGCTTTTAGTGTTTTGCCACTGTACTTGATTGCCATGTCCAATACCACCCCTTTGCCATTGCCGCCCCTCTCCGTGATTCCTCCGCAAATTGCCTGCGTGGCTGATTATGAAGCCTATGCGCAGGCGCGTGTCATGCCGGCCAGTTGGGCCTATCTGAACAGTGCCGCAGCCGACCAGCTTACCCGGCGGGATAACCGGCTGGCGTGGGATGCCATCCGTTTGCAAAGCCGTAACATGGTGTCCATGAGTGGCGGGCATACCGAGCTGACCTTATTGGGTACCCGTTATAAACACCCGGTTTTTATTGCCCCGGTTGCCTACCACCGCCTGGCCCATCGTGATGGTGAATTGGCCACGGCCTTGGCTGCGCAGGCCATGCAGGCAGGTATGGTGCTAAGTACCTTATCCAGTGTTTCACTGGAAGAGGTCGCCGCAAATACGACTGCCCCATTGTGGTTTCAGTTGTATATCCAGGCCGATAAAGCGCAAACCATGATGCTGGTAAAGCGTGCCGAGCAGGCCGGTTTTCGGGCGCTGGTAGTCACGATAGATGCACCCGTAACAGGTGTACGTAATGCCGAGCAGCGTGCCGGTTTTACCTTGCCGCCCCATGTTACTGCGGCAAATCTGGCAGGTATGCCCGTGGCGCGGCAACATATTGCCGCAGCGGGCAATAGCCCGGTTTTTGGCAGCGGGCTGGCAGATGGCATGCCAACCTGGGATGATATTGCCTGGCTGGTTTCAGCCACGCATTTGCCCGTGCTGGTCAAGGGGGTGCTGAACCCGCAAGACGCACGCGATGCGATCCGTGCCGGTGTAGCCGGGATTATCGTGTCAAATCATGGCGGGCGGGTGCTGGATACCTTGCCTGCAAGCATCCAGGCCCTGCCGGGTGTCGTCAGGGAGGTTGATGGTCGGGTACCTGTGCTGCTGGACGGCGGTATCCGCAGGGGTACCGATATCGTCAAGGCATTGGCGCTGGGGGCTTCCGCCGTGATGGTCGGGCTCCCGGTGATTCACGGGCTGGCTGCGGCAGGCGCAACCGGTGTTGCCCATGTCTTGCATATATTACGCACCGAACTGGAAATAGCCATGGTGCTGTGCGGCTGCAAACGGCTGGATGAAATTGGTAAAGAGGTTATCTGGCAGCCTTGATGTGGCGTTTGGAACGAAAAAAA
>JAAYHN010000198.1 GCA_012735395.1 Alcaligenaceae bacterium
CGATGGAAAGCTTCTTCGGTACGCTGAAATCCGAGTTCTTCCATCTGGAGCGCTTCGATAATATCGAACAGCTGGAGGCTGGGATTGAGGAATACATTCACTACTATAATCACAAGCGTATCAAGCTCAAATTAAACGGCCTGAGTCCGGTACAATACCGAACTCAGGTTTTAGAAGCTGCTTAGTTTTTAACTGTCCAACTTTAGGGGGTCAGTTCACTCCCGCGTGGGAATGCATACACCCTGTAGACACTCCCACGCGGGAGCATGGGAGCGAGAAGTGTTCCTGCGTGGGAGCAAGGAGTGCCTCTGCGTGGGGGCGAGAAGTGCTCCGGCATGGGAGCGATTTTATTCTGCTACGTTCTTGACCGATTCTGAAATATCAAACAGGTTAGTGGCATCCAGTTCAAGTACGACCTCTTTGTTTTGATTGGTTACTTCCCAGCTCCAGAGTACGATACCAATGCCCGGCCTGGTGTTTGAGGCCCTGGTAGCTTTAACAACACCTTTCCAGTACAGGTCGTCGCCAGGACGCACTGGCTTAAGCCATTTTACGTAGTCAAGCCCCGGTGAGGCAAACGATTCGGAGTCACCCAGAACGGCATCCACCGCCATTTTCATGGCCATGCTACAGGTATGCCAGCCACTGGCAATAAGCCCCCCCCAATGACCCTCTTCCGCTTTTTCAGCATTAACATGAAACCATTGCGGATCGTATGCTTTTGCAAAAGCAATGACTTCTTCCCGGGTAACATGCTTAGGGCCCTGTTCAAAAACCTGCCCTGGCTTGAAATCTGCAAATTTCATTTTATAAAAATCCTGATTAGCCACTATGCGTTAATTTTTTTATTCAATACGAGCAATTTATCGCATTGCACAAAAAAAACACTGACAAAATATTAATACAGTAATTGTTATTTAAATAATAAACTATTTTTTAAATAATTTTATCAATAGTTTACATTCTATTTAATAAAAAAAACAGTATTTTTATTTTTGTGCTGCAGTGCAAAATCAATAATAGGTGTTTTTCATATTCTTACACGAATATGACAAGAAAGATATGGTTTTTTCAGCACCGGCAGCATTGGCAGGCACAAAAAAAAGCTGGAACCCGCCTGATGCGGATTCCAGCCCTGCTTGCTTTAATCTGGCAAATGACTTACCAGCTTCTGACGCTGCCGGTATCTACGTGCACAAACTGCTCGCGCGGATAATAACCAACGCCACCCGCTTTCAAAGAGAGTGCGGCATCGCGCAATTCATCAAGTGGCACGCCAGGCAAACGGATGTCCAGCGCCCGGCCCTTCATGTGCAGGCTTTTCTTGGCCACACCGCCCCCACGGGTTTTACGTAAACGCTCATTGGTATGGGGGTCACGGTAACCGGAAATAATCTGGTAAGGGATGTCGGTGCGAAGGGCTCCCTGCACACCGTCAAGGATGTCATAAAGGCCCGGGTCCATAATACCCACAACGCCCGTGTAATGATCACGCAGAAAACGGTTAAGACGGCTCAGGGCGGCATTGACGTATTGATCACCCAAACGGTAAACCACCGAGAGTTTCTCGGCGGTATGGGTATGATCGAGGGAAAGATGGTGTTTTCTGATACCTAATGAAGCATGACTGACAGAAGGCAAAATTGAAAATACGGCACCGGTTAACGCCAATTTACGAGTACTGCGCAAAAACTGGCGCCGACCGGCATGAGGTGTATGCAACGACATGCTACACATTCTCCTGATAAGGTTACTGGTTTGACACAATCGCAGGCCGGGTTGTTTTTCGCTGCGAATACCTGAGAAGCGCCTGATCCAATAATTTATCCTGCCCATAAATATCGGCAAAGAAGTACGTTTTATTATTTTTTACAACGACGGTACTGTATGCCAGAACAACGGGGACCGGCTCCTCAATTTTTATTGTACGCGATTTTCGGGCTTCCATGGCCGATTTGATCCGGTTTTCTGTCCATTCCTGTTGATTTTTAAGGATAAATTGTGCCAGCTCTACCGGTTCTTCGACCCGGATACAACCATGACTGAAGTCTCTGCGGGCACGGTCAAACAGGCCTACCGAAGGGGTATGATGCAGGAAAATAGCCTGGTTATTGGGGAAAATAAATTTAATATCACCCAAGGCATTGCGTGGCCCCGGGCGCTGCCGTATGCGTGCCTTGCCCGCCAGGACCGCATTGATATTTTCGGCGCTGACGGCCGTTGATACGCCATTACCCACCACAAACTCCATGCCCTGGCGACTGAGATAGCCAGGGTCATTGCGCAGGCGTGGAATGGTTTCACTGCGGGCAATGGACATTGGAATATTCCAGTAAGGGCTAAATTCAATAAACTTCATTTCACCATCAAACAGGGGGGTGCTGGTATTGAAAGACTTGCCAACAATAACCTTCATTTCAATTTGTGGTTCTATCCCGTTATGACTCACGTTATAGCCCCGCAAAATAAACTCGGGCACATTCACCACGATCATGCGGTTTTGTGTGGTTAACGGTGTCCAGCGCAAACGCTCCAGGCTGATTTCTATTTGCCGCAGCCGTTGCTCTGGCGTTACAGCCAGCTGGGCCAGCGTTGCCTTGCCAAGCACCCCATCACTTTCCAGGCCATGACGTTCCTGGAAATTTTTCACGCCTTGCTGCAAAGCGCTATCGTACGTCGCCGGTACCGGCATACCTGCGGGCAAGTCGCCCAAGGCTTCCAGTCTTGCCTGGACCCCGGACAAGCCTGCATAAGCTTGCCCAAGCTTGATACCGCCACTGCGAACAGCCGGCAAAGGCTGATGCCAGGCGGCATGGCCGGCCAGCTGGCGATAATGATCCAGGGCCTGGACCAGACTGCGGTACATGGGTATATCGCCGGTCAGCGTTTCGGGCAATTGAAGAAGCCCGTTTTGCTGCACGGCTGTTGCCAGCATTGCCTGGGCCTGTACATTGCTCATTATGTGACGGTTGAATTTTTGCCTGACACTGGCAGGGTCAATCCGGCCATTTTTCAAGTCTTGCAGGTAGCCAACCATAACAGCGCTTAAACGGCTGTCAAGCAAGGCAAGCTGCCCGCTGTCAAGTTGCCCGTTCCGGGCCTGTTCCAGCTGTTGCCGCAGGGAAGCAACCGGATAGTCACTGGCCACCAGGCCATGCTGCCCGGCCTGTTCAAGCAATTGCAGCGCCTGCCCAGCCTGCCTGACTGGCCGGTTACCGGAAAACCAGGAAAGGCTGGCCTGCACGGGGGCTGGCACGATAAGCTGCTGCTCTGGCGTTGAGTTAAAAACGGGAGGCTGCTCAAAAAATAGACCAGGTTGATCGTTGGCGGCTGCATTTGCCATTACACCCGCTGCCATGGCAATTGAAATTGCAATTTTATGGATTTTCATTTTGATACCTCCTGTTTTAATTATTTGCAAGCTTATTATAAATGCTTTGCAAAAAACGAGAGTGTTCTTTCACGGGCCAATTCAGTTGCTTCCCCGTTATAGGAACCCCGCTGGTCACAACCAAAACCATGATCGACGGCCGGGTATTCAAAAATTTCAACCCCGGGCTGGGCGGCACGGATAGTTTGCACATCGCTGGCCGGAATGGATTTATCCAGTTCCCCAAAATGCATTTGCACAGGCACGCTGCTCTGTTCGTTTGCGTACTGTACAATGCCACCACCATACCAGCATGAGGCCGCTGCCACCTTTTCATTCTGGCAAGCCGCCAGCCATGCCAGCGTACCACCCCAGCAATAACCCACGACCCCCACATTGACAAATTGGCCCAGTGCCCTGACGGCCGCGTCTATATCCAGCATAACCAGCTCTTGCGCTATTTCACTGCGGATTTCCAGACCTTTGCCAATGTCTTCTGCGGTATAACCCAGCTCAATATTATTCTGGACCCGGTCGAACAGGGCCGGTGCAATCACCCGGTAACCCTGTGCGGCAAAAAAATCGGCAACATCACGTATATGGCTGTTCACACCAAAAATTTCCTGTAACACCACAATACCTGCCTTTGCTGTTTCATTTCCGGCTACATAAGCATTCAGGATATGGCCGTCTTGTGCCCGCAATGTCGTATACATATAAATTCATCTCCAAACTGTTCAGACTGTCGTAATTAAAGTCGTGCCCGTACCATTCATCAGGCCCGTGTTTCTTTCTACCACAGTTCTTATAAAATCACAAAAGGCGGTAATCCGTTTCAGCCGCTTCAGGTCTTCGTGGAAATACATCCAGAAGCTGCGCCGGATATGAACGGTTTCCGGCAAAATGGCAACCAGCTGCGGGTTTTGTGCGGCCATAAAACAAGGCAAAACCGCCAGGGCCTGCCCCTGCAGGCAGGCATAATACTGGGCAATAATGCTGGTACTTTTGAAAACGACGTTGCTCAAAGGCAGCAAGTCTTCGAGATAGCGCAACTGGTCGCTATAAATAAGCTCATCAACATAGCTGATGCACGGGTGATGTTTTAAATCATCCATACTGCGGATTGGCGCATGTTTTTGCAGATATTCTTTCGTACCATACAGCATTAGCATGTAATCACACAGTTTGCTGCAAATATAAGGTCCGCGCAAAGGACGCTCAATGGTAATGGCAATATCCGCCTCACGCCGGGTAAGGCTGACAAAATGCGGAACCGGCAAAACATCCAGCGTGATATCGGGGTACTTCTTTTGGAACTGCACCGATAAAGGCGTAATAATATAACTGCCAAAACCCTCCGTTCCCGCCACCCGGATATGACCGGACAAGGATTCTCCCACGCCGGTAACCTGTTCCCGGGCCGTAAACAAATGGCTTTCCATTTGCTCGACATGCGCCAGCAACTCCTGTCCCGCTGCCGTCAGGACAAACCCTGATGAACGGGACTTGTCAAACAGCAAGGTATCCAGCTGCGCCTCCAGCTGACGGATACGGCGCGTGACGGTCGTGTGCTCGACACCCAGGCGTACAGCCGCTGCGCTGGCACGCTGGGTTCTGGCCACCTCCAGAAAATACCGTAAACCATCCCAATCAAGTGTTTTCATATGTGCAAAATTAAACAATAGATGTGCATATTTTATATTGCAAATTTTATTTATACACATCAAACTGTTTTAAGTCCATAGAGACCGCAAAAAATATATCCATCCGGAGACAACTTATGAAAATTCAAATGCATACCCTTGCGCTGGGTTGTGCCCTGGCATTCGGCCAGGCTGTCAACGCCAGTGATATCCCGCCTGTCAAAATAGGCATTCTTACCGATATGTCGGGCACCTACGCCTCAATGGGTGGCCCCGGTTCGGTGGCTGCAGCCGAACTAGCCATCAGTGATTGCCTGGCTGCAGAATGCAAGGGCATGAAAATTGATATTGTCTCTGCCGACAACCAGAACAAGGCCGATGTCGGTGCCGCCAAGGCACGTGAATGGTTTGACCGTGACGGTGTCACTGCCATCGCCGACCTGACCAACTCGGCCGTTGCCCTTGCAGTACAGAATATTGCCCGTGAAAAAAATAAGGTTGTGCTGTTTTCCGGGCCGGCCACCACAACCTTAACCAACAAGGAATGCTCACCCGTCGGATTTCACTGGATGTTTGACACCTACTCCCAATCCGTGGGCGGTGCCAAGGCAACCATTGCCAGTGGTGGCAAGTCGTGGTTTTTCCTGACGGTTGATTATGCTTTCGGTCACTCACTGGAAGCGGATACATCCAAAATGGTGAAAGCGCTGGGCGGTTCGGTTGCCGGTGCGGTCCGTCACCCATTAAACAACTCTGATTACGCTTCCTTCATGCTTCAGGCCCAAAGCTCCGGCGCCGATGTCGTGGCTTTGGCCAATGGCGGACAGGACACCGTCAACGCCGTCAAACAGTCCAAGGAGTTTGGCATTACCGCTGGTGGACAGCGTCTGGTCTCACTGCTTATTTTCCTGTCCGACCTGCGTGCTTTAGGTAATGAAAACGCACAGGGACTGAGCTATGTAGACGGTTTTTACTGGGATTTTGACGACCAGACCCGGGCCTGGTCTGAACGCTTCGCCCAAAAATTCAACCAGCAGAAACCCACCATGACACAGGCCGGGGTTTATTCCAGCGTGCTGCACTATTTGAAATCGGTTGCCGCTGCAAAATCCACCGATGGCAATAAGGTGGCCGAACAAATGCGCAAACTGCCCATTGAAGACCCCATCATGCATAACGCCTCCATTCAGCCCAATGGCCGGGTCATTCACGATATGTACCTGTACGAAGTCAAAAAGCCTTCTGAAAAGCAAAGTGAATGGGATTACTCGAAACTGCTGGCCACTATTCCGGCCCAGGAAGCCTTCCAGCCCCTTTCCGAATCAACCTGCCCCCTTATTAAGAAATAAAAGGATTACATAATGAGTTCCATCCCGGAAATCCCCCTGATCATCAATGGTCAAAAAGTCCGATCCAGCTCCACCGTCTGGCATGATGTGC
>JAAYHN010000199.1 GCA_012735395.1 Alcaligenaceae bacterium
CCATCGGGGTCAATCCATGTATGGGGTGCACGATAAAAATGACCCGTAAATGCCTGACGTGTTTTATTCATTTTATGCCCACTAAAAATAATTTAAATTAATCAAGAGATAAACCTATTTTCGTAACCAAATCTTTGGCTTTGATAATGTCATTGTTTATTTTTTCAGTCATTTCCGCTGGTGTGCTACTTTGAAGATAAGCACCGCTGGTTGTTGCTATCCATTGAGTCAGCTCTTTGTTGGCAAGGGTTTGTTTAAAGGCAGCGTTAAGTTTGCTGATAATTTCATCCGGTGTACCTGCTGGAACTGAAATACCATGCCAGTATTCATGTACGAAATCCGCAGAACCAGATTCGGCAATAGTGGGAATTTCTGGCAATATCTGATTGCGTTCTTTTCCCGAGGCAGCCAGCACCTTGATTTTGCCTTCTTTGCTTTGTGCCGAGGCAATTCGGGCACCTGAAAACATGGCCTGCAATTGACCACCAACAAGATCCTGCATGGCGGGGCCTTCTCCCTGATAGGGGATGTGAACAATATTCAGGTTGTCATTGGTAATCTTCAGTGCTTCCATCATCAGGTGATGAGGCGTGCCGTTACCCGCTGTGCCATAACTCATTTGTTGTGGATTTGATTTTACGTAGTCAATAAACTCTTTGACATTATTGACGGGAATAGCTTTATTAACAGAAAGTACCAATGAACCGGTCAGTATCGTGCTGACTGGCTTGAGGCTGTGAAGGGGGTCATAGGACAGTTTCTTATAAAGAGCGGTATTGGTCGCGTAAGTTGCATTATCACCCCATAAAAGGGTGTATCCGTTAGGCGCTGAATTGGCAACTGCATTAGCGCCAATGGCTGTGCCTGCACCTGGTTTATTATCAATGATGACCGGTTGTTTAAGAACTTCGCTAAGCGTGCGTCCTACTTGTCGAGCCATTATGTCAGTGCCTCCACCTGCTGCATAAGGGACCACTATTTTGATGGGTTGGTTGGGGAAATTGTTGGCCTCGCTGGCTTGCGCAAAAGAAGCTGCAGCCAATGACAGGGCAGTGAATATAAATTTATTCATTTAGTCTCCGTAGATTGTTTATATTTATGGTTAGTGTGTTTTAAGCAAAATAATGTTGGGCAATTTTTTCATCACCAAGCAGGGTGCCCGCCCATGCATTGGCATGATGCTGATAATTGTTTAATTGATGGCTTTGAATGGCAATGATGTCGTTGTAAAGGCGGCCAAAGTCATATTGTTTATAAATGGCATGCCCGCCACTGAGTCTGAACAGTTCACCGGCCAGTTGTGCACAGCGTGGTGGAATTTGTGAGCTTTGAAAGCGGAATTGACGCCGTTCATCCATACTGATGCAGGGACCACCTTCTACTTCATTAATTACCCTGGCATAGTTTTTATAAACTTGGGTTTTCATCTCTTCCATATGTGATAAAGCTTGGGATACAGCCAGCACTGCCGCCTGATTGGCACTGATACCCACTCCATGACGGCTTATTTTTTTATAGTTGAAGTCAATAAATGTTTGCACCAGCCCTTTCAGGGCACCTAAGGCGCTAGGTGCCTGTGTTGCCCTGGAAAAAATCTGGAAAAAAGGAATTTTATAAAGTAAACCATTATTCATTTGTAACCCGGGCGCATTATTGTTTAGTACGGCTTCCCAGAGTAAAGCCCTGTGTTCAGGAATAAAGGCATCTTTTACGATGATATCGTTACTGCCGGTTGCCCGTAAACCATGTACATCCCAGTTTGGAACGATTTCATAATCACTGCGTGGCAACAGGAAACAATATTGAGCCATACCGGATTGTTTTGTTTTTCCGGTATTTTCTTCGCCCTCAATATTACCTCCCAGAAACGTCCAGCTGCAATGATCGCTACCACTGGAGAATCCCCATTTACCGTTCAGTAAGTAACCTCCCTTTACTCTTTTGGCTTGACCAGGCGCATAGGGTGAGCTGATTAATGTCTTTGGATTGTCGCCCCAGACTTCTTCCTGGGCCTTGGGGTCAAAAAAAGCCAGGTGATAGTGATGTATGCCAATAACACCAAGTACCCATGCAACGGATGGATCGGCTTCAGCAAGAATTGAAGTGACTTCAAAAGATTCAATTGGTGTGGTTTCAGCACCGTTCCAGCGTTTCGGCTGAAGCATCTGAAAAAATCCGGCCTCTTGCAGGTCCGCAATGGTTTCGTCAAATATTTTTGGGCAATCCCATTGTGTGGCTGATCGTTTTTTCAGAGTGGGTAATAATGCCCGTGCCTTTTCAACATATTCAGAGCTGCTGAAGTCTCCCCTTAAATAATTATTAATTTGACTGATTGACATAGTCTCAAATCCTATATGTGTTTTTGTATAAAATTTTTTATAAAAATGCTTGTTTCCTTGATTGAAATTAAAGCATTTGGATATAGGTTTGAGATAGATCAATTCTGGTATCGTAGCCATCTAATTTTGAGATGGCTTAATGCTGGCTTTCAGGTCCTGATCGTTACTGTGCCGTTATCCAGCACTTCCCTGCGCTCAAGCAGCCCTTCTTTTTCGTTTATGAACATTGCGGCTATTTTTTCCAGATGGCCACCCGTTTTTCCAGAAAAGCATCAATACCTTCCCTGGCATCTTCTTCCATCATATTACGGGCCATGACATCACCGGCATAATCGTAGGCATCAGCCAGCGTCATCTGCTTCTGTTTATAGAACATTTGCTTGCCATAACGGATTGCGGTGGGGCTTTTTTCCAGAATATCCGCTACCAGTCGTGCGACTCTTTCATCAAGTTGTGCTTCGGGTACGGCATCATTCACCAGCCCCCAGTCCATGGCGGTTTGGGCATCAATGAAACGGGCAGTCACCAGCATTTCAAAAGCCCGTTTGGAAGAAATGTTGCGGC
>JAAYHN010000200.1 GCA_012735395.1 Alcaligenaceae bacterium
CGGCATATGCCGGCAATTTGATGGCTTCCTGGGCCAGTACCAGTGCCATGCCATCCTGGCTGAAGGCACGCGGCGTATCACGCCATACATTGCGTGAAAATTGGTCCAGCACAATGATTTCAGCCAGACGCCCCTGGATGGTGTCTCGCCAGCCATCACACTCCCCCCGCGCCGCTGCTTCACATACCTGGCCAAAACGTTCTCGTATGGCCTGATCGAAATCTTTATTACTTTGGAACCACATTTGCGGCGTGCTTTCCACAAACCAGAAATGGAGGATGTCTTGGGGGGTGGTTTGCATAATAGTGTCCTTACAGGGTGTTTGTTTTGCTTTTAAATATAACAACAAGGGCACTGTTTTACCAGCGCCCTTCCCTGTTTACTATTTTCCTGGTGCCGCTTACCGGAATCGAACTGGTGACCTTCGCATTACGAATGCGCTGCTCTACCGACTGAGCTAAAGCGGCCTTGATATTGCATCAAGACCGAAATTGTATCATTTCACCTGATAAGCATGCAAATGCATACCCGGTTTTCAGTTCAAATAAACTTGCTTGATAAATTCATAAGGAATAATCGTATTCGGGCTTGCCGCAAATAGCATATCCAGCATTCTCTTATCATTTGTCAGGATATCAAAACCGGGGGCAAGCCTGATTAAAGAACTATCGGTTATACCAAACCTCAGGAAATAATCCGGCTCACAATCATCGTTGATTATTGTGTCTATTTCTTTGAAACAAGAAAAAAGCTCCCGGGCAATACCGTACGCCAAAACACCGGCATGACCATCCAAATCTATTAAGTTCGATACTTCTGCTGCTATGTATGGCGTAATACAAACCTCTTTATATTTTTTCATACATGCAAGAACGGCATCATAATCAGTAATATCATAAGCACCTAACCGTTTGGAGTTGTGTATATGGCGACCTCCTTCCACAGCCCCAATCACTAAAAGCAACAGCAGGTTGGTATCGATTATCAAGCGTCTTGCCATTGGTATTTTACCTGCCTTTAAAACCCTTGAATTGCCCGCTTTCACTATCAACCAGAAACACCTTGTATTCCCTGCGCTTCCCCATTATTTCTGCGAGTCGTACCAAGTTAAGAGCCGTATTATCTTTACTTTCTTCACCGGTTTCAAGTGGATTTTTCCCCTTCAAATCATAGCTTAACGAAACTTCATACAATGCATTATTACCAGACAGTATCACACCCTCAAGCACGATGTTTTCTGCATTCTTTACCAGCGATTTCGCATTTTCCGTAGCAACGTTAATTGCTTCTTCAAAACTGATCATGAGATTCCTGTGGTTATTATGTCCATATCTATGGATAACTATTCAAAAAAATGAATCATTCCCCAGCAAAGAAAGGACGAAGCTTGTAGCGGGAATTTGCTAAACTGGTATTATTGAATTCTTAATGTAGCACCCTCATGAAAACACCTCCCAAATTTGCCGCCAACGGCTGGCGCCGTCACAGTAACGGGGTTCTGGAACATGTTTCCGGACTTAAATTTGAGCCTGATGCGGCCAATGAAATGAAACTGGTACAGTCATCTTTGCTGGTTTTCATTGAAAACGTGAAAAATGAAGGCGTTAGCCAGGAACAGGCCGAACGCTTATTAAAAAAACTGACCCTGCAGGCCAAAGAACACTTTCTGGGGCTGCTGCACTAAACGGCAGCCCCAAACACGCTTATCTGGGTTGCAGGGTCTCTATCAGTTCAGAAATTTCATCCTCGTAGACTTCCATCATTTCCGGGGGCAGGCCTATTTCCTCGCTATGTTCCGTAAAACTGTCGGCACATATGTGTAACGCCTCGGCCACCGCATCTTTATCATGGGTATGTGCCATCAAGGCATAAAGGCCATGCTGCAAAGCGGCCTGTTGTGCCATGCATTGGTTAAGGTTGTCTGCCAGTTCAAGCACCAGCTCTTTCAAATCGTCCAGTTCTTTACTCATGTGAATTCCTATTTACGCACTTGTGCGATCAACTCATCAAGCCAGCTTAACAGCAAGTCTATTTCTTCCTTGCTGATATTAAGGGCAGGCATGAAACGTAATAAATTGGTACGGGGCGCATTCAGCAGCAAGCCTTCAGGTGCACGGGTACGGGCCGCCTCAACAATGGCATTGCCATCTTCACGGTCAAGTATCAAGGCACGCAGCAAACCCAGGCCACGCTCGCCTTTCATGCCCCATTTGGCAGAAAACGCATTCAGGCCATCAGACAGCTGTTGGGCCCGCTCGTTAACCTGCTCCATAAAGCCGGGGGCATTCAGGGTATCAAACACCGCCACACCGGCGGCTGTCATGAGCGGGTTACCGTTATAGGTACCACCCTGGTCACCATGCTCGAAGCAGGCCACTTCTTCACGGCACAGCAAGGCCGATAGCGGTACGCCGCCACCAATACCTTTGCCCAGTGTCATGATGTCAGGCTCAATACCATAGTGCTGATAGGCAAACATGGTGCCACAGCGGCCCATGCCGGTTTGCACTTCATCAACAATCAGCAAAATGCCTTTTTCTTTGGTAAGGGCACGCAGGTCTTGCATGAATTGCAGGTCGGCCGGAATCACACCGCCTTCGCCCTGGACCGGTTCTAGCATGACGGCCACGGTTTGGTCGTCAATCAATTCTTTAACGGAATCAAGGTAATTGATAATGGCTTTGGGAAAGCCGTCTACCTGGGGGGCGAATTTGGTGTCCCAGCCCGCTTTGCCGGAAGCGGACATGGTTGCCAGTGTGCGGCCATGGAAGCTGTGATCGAAAGTAATGATTTTGTAGGCACCATTACGGTTGAGCTGGCCCCATTTACGGGCAAGCTTGATGGCACCTTCATTGGCTTCGGCGCCACTGTTGGCAAAAAACACGCGGTCAAAGCAGGAGGCCCCGGTTAAGCGGTTGGCCAGGTCAATGGAAGGCTGGTTATAAAACCCGGGCGACGGGTTGATAAGCACTTTGGCCTGTTGTTCCATGGCCTTCACCACCGCTGGCGGGCAATGGCCCAGGCTGTTCACGGCCCAACCCTGCATGATGTCAAGATATCGCCTGCCATCCTGGTCTTGCAGCCAGGAGCCTTCTCCCTGTACAAAAACAAGGTCGGGACGGGAGGTAATTTCCATTAATGCTTTCACAGAAGCAGGATTAAATGCCATGACAATTCCTTTCAGGGGCAGTAACAAAACAGATGCAACATTTTAGTCAAAATATACGCCATTGTGCGATTAAAAATGAATACTGTCGGGAAAGTCGCACAAGTTCAGGGCGGTAACATGAAAAATATTTTTGTAATCTATTTTTAACGGGTTCCCGTGTATATTTTCAGTTAAGATAAAGCCTGTCTTTTGATTTTGCATAAACCTTTTTCGGAAATTATAACTATGTTCGATGTCCTGGTTTATCTCTTCGAGAACTACTATACGCCAGAATCCTGCCCATCTACCGATGTGCTTACCAAACGCCTGGTTGCCGCTGGCTTCGAACATGAAGATATCAGCGACGCCATTGGCTGGCTGTATGGTCTTGCCGAAACCACCGAGCAAAGTGGTGAGTTATCGGCCATGTCTGCCACAAGCACCCGTGTTTATGCACGCTACGAGCAAATGCACCTGGGCCCGCAGGCTATCAGCTTCCTGTGTTTCCTTGAAAACTCGGGCGCCATTACGCCCGCCCTGCGGGAAATTGTCATTGATCGTGCCATGGCAACCCCCGAAGGCCCCATTGAACTGGAACATTTCAAAATCATCACGTTAATGGTGCTCTGGAGCCAAGAGGCCGAAGTCGATCACCTGGTATTGGAAGAATTGCTGGCCGAAGATGGAGACAAGCTCCTGCATTAATTACACCGGCCGTTTTGCCCCCAGCCCCAGCGGCCCCCTGCATGACGGGTCGTTGGTGGCGGCCATGGCCAGTTTTCTTGATGCACGTGCCCATCAGGGCAAATGGCTGTTACGCATGGAAGATATTGATACCCCCCGCACCGTTGCCGGTGCCGACCGGTTTATCATGCAGCAGCTGCTTGCCCTGCAAATGCAGTGGGATGGCAACGTCATTTGGCAATCTTCACGCCTTCAACGCTACAACAGCGTTTTCCAGGCCTTGCAGGAGCAAGGGCTGATTTACGGTTGTGCCTGTACCCGCAAGGAAATTGCCGAAAACGCCAAGGCTGGCAAGCGGCTGGGGCTTCATGGTGAACGCCCCTATGCCGGCACCTGCCGGCACGGCATTAGCGGCAATCGCCCTGCCCGTGCCTGGCGCCTGCTGATGCCGGAAGGCATTGTCCGCTTTACCGACCGCTGGCAAGGTGAACAAAGCCAGGACGTGGCCAATGAGGTGGGGGATATTATTGTCAAGCGGGCCGACGGCCTTTTCGCCTACCAGCTGGTGGTGGTGATTGATGACCACGACCAGGGTGTCACGGATATTGTGCGCGGCAATGACCTGTTAAGCTCAACTGCCCGCCAGCATTGCATTGCCCGCATGCTGGGTTACGCAGTACCGCTCATGATGCATGTGCCGCTGGTAATGGACGAAACCGGGCGCAAGCTGTCCAAGCAAAACCATGCCACTGCGATTGACTTGCAAAACCCCCTGCTTAGCCTGGGAAAAGCCTGGCAGGCCCTGGGTTTTAGCCCCTTGCAGGCAGCCAGCGTAGAACAGTTCTGGCAAGCGGCCATTCCCCGCTGGCATGCACGTTTCGGGCAATAAGCCCATACCTTTACACGTCACAAACGGTTCAGGTTTTCATCCAGCAAACCGCTTAACAGGGCCTTCCCTTTTTTATTTACCCTGAACTCCCCGTATTTGGCCTGGGCAAAGTGATCGGCCTTGCCCTCGGGGAAAAAGTATTCATGGGAAGACAGGGATACCCGGTAACCATCCGTTTTATAGCGCATGACCACGGTTTTTTGGTTGGCCAGGATCATATCGGGATAATTTTGTGAAATCCCTGCCAGGCTAAAAACACCGTTTTCATCACTTTCCAGAATGGCATATTCATAGCCGGTATTGTCGCGGGATTGCCTGGCCTTGCTTAATTGCCCGATCAATTCAAAATTAAGGGCCATGTAGTCACCCTGCATTAAAGAACGCGGGTCAACCGGTGCCAGGGGCAAAATGACACGCTGGCCGGTACGTAAAATGGTTTCATTGCTCCAGATTCCCCAGTTGGCTACCGCTAACACCAAGGCAGCGCTCAGGGCTGTCATAACGGGCAGCCAGTATCTTCCTGTCTTGCCTGAAACCCTTGCAGAACCGGCACCAGTCTGTGTACCGTCAAGGCCCGGTTCCTGGCGCACAGGCATAATATAGTGACGCAGGGCAATCGCAATGGCCAGCAATACCAGACCGGTTACCAATAACAGCAAGGCCTTGTTCAGCAGGCTCAGCTGCAGCTGGTAATAGAATAATCCCATAAAAATAATCAGGCCCAGCACCCCCAAACCGGCCAGTACACGATCACGGCACGGGTAGGCCAGCAAAACCAGAATCAGGCTATAAGTAATGCCATGGCCCATACCCCAGTTCAGGCACAGTAAAAACACCAGAATAGCGGCAATCCATTTGAACCAGCGGGCAGCAGGCTCTTTACGCATGCCCCATACAATCAAGGCGGCGGGCAATAACTGGAAAATGATATGGGGCCAGCTGCTAACCCTGAATGAAAACATGGTTTTTAAGGTACCCATGATAACTTCAAGCAGATTGAAGGCCGGGAAACCATCCAGCACCTCTATGAGCATGAGGGTTTCCATAAAAATAAGTACCAGCGTAGCCATGGCCAAGGCCCATGCCAATGGCTGCAAACCCGCTTGGTTTTTTTCACTGGCATATAAAAACAGCAGGGTTGCGGCCAATGTCATCCAGGGAACCGTATGGTAAGACAGCAGGGAAAAGACCGTCTCAAACTCAGAGATATCTGCAACAAGATAGGTGGCCAATACCAGCAGCACTAAAGAAATGGCCTGCGATGCACACAGAAAGCGCACCCAAACCACCCTGAACGGGATATAAACCGCCATGCACACCACTGCAATGGCCAAAGCATGCAAACGGAACGCATTCTTTTCCCGGGAGTGTCCAGACCAGATATCGTAGGTTTCCAGCAAAGAAAACCCCAGCATGCCCAGCCCCATTAAAACCAGTACGCCCGACACTAGGGCATCCCGCTGGCTATTACCCTTACCGGCAAAATATAAACCGACACCCGCCAGCAACATAATCACGCCACTGGCCAGAAAAGGAATTTCCTGGACTGCCAGGAACAGGGCAACCAGCAGCGAGACAATTAACGTTACGCATACCAGCAGCAACTGGACCGGCCAGATACTTTTGGTGCTGGCCGGATATGCCTGCCGGTATAAGCGGTTGATGGCCCGTGCCCCCAGGCCTGCCGTTAACAGCACCAGACCGGCTATCGGCAGGATGGAAACAAAGCTATCCATCAAGAGCTTGTCAAATATCTCCAGACTGCGTATTAACACATAAGCCGACAGGAACCCGACCAGGTTGGCCAGCATGAAAAAATCCTGTTTTTTGCGACTGTAAAACCAGAAACCGGCCGCAAACACGGCCACGGGTAAACACCACTCCAGCAGCACCAGATAAGCAGCGGAATCTGCATTGCTTCCGAATATATTAGGCATACCCAGCAAAGGCCAGGTACACACAAACCCCAGAAAGCGCGGCACGATACGGAAGCGGTCCTGCAGGCGGGCAAGATTGAATTCAGCCACTGCCAGCAAGGCCAGATTAACACCGGCATACGCCATGGCTTGCGGGTAATGCCGGAAAAACGGCACTAAATTATTATTCACATATAACAGCCAGGCGGTATTGAACACCACACACCACAACAAGGCCAGGGCGGCGTTGGGCGCTGCCAGCAGCATGGGCAGCATCAGGGCGGCCCACAGGGCAAACAGGCTCCAGGGGCTGGCACCGGTCTGGTAAACCTGCCCGATCAAGGCCAGCAGGGCACCCGTGGTTACCGCAGCCACAAAAAACGCCCCCTGGCTGCCCGGCCCGGCTTGGCCCATTTGACCGGTTTTTTGGGTTTGGCGTAAATAAATGAAAAAAGAGGCCAGACAGGCAAGGCAGAATAAAAACTGGATTCCATACAGTTTTTGCATGGCTGAAAAATGCGCCCAATTCGCGGCAACTCCAGTAACCACGCCACTTGAGAAGAATGCAATTCCCGTTAAAAGGGCCAGAAAAGCCAGGAACCCCTGCCAATTTTTTAAAAATAAAAATTTCAAATTGTCATCTTGCACTTGCATGAAATGATTTTCCTCTCGTATTATCCACGCCATACACTTATTAAAACCATGGCTCGGGTTTTAACCATTCTGGTCAAAACAAGACCGTATCGTAACGCTTTTTTTCAAGGATACGCCAGTACCACGGTTTGAATACTCGGAAGATTATGACTAAAACACTGATTATTGCCGAAAAACCATCGGTGGCTCTCGACATTTCGCGCGCCTTGGGCGGGTTCTCCCGTGAAGGCGATTATTTTGAAAGTGACAAATATGTTCTTTCATCAAGCGTCGGGCATTTACTGACCTTAACGAACCCTGACGATGTCGTCCGGGGCAAGTGGTCTTTCGCTCATTTGCCCGCGATTCCAGCCAAAGAGTTTGACCTGAAGCCTGCCGACAAGCGTTCAACCGATCGTCTCAAGCTATTGGTAAAACTACTGAAGCGCAAAGATGTCACTGCCGTTATCAACGCATGTGATGCGGGCCGTGAAGGCGAGCTGATTTTCCGCTACATTGTTCAGTATTCGGGTGTCAAAAAACCCGTTTACCGGCTATGGCTGCAATCCATGACCAAAACGGCCATTTGCGAAGCCTTTGAAAAGCTGCGTGACGACGAGACCATGAAGCCGCTTGAAGCGGCTGCGCGCTCCCGCGCGGAAGCCGACTGGCTGATCGGGATTAACGGCACCCGCGCCATGACCGCCTTTAACAGCAAAGACGGCGGTTTTTTCAAAACCCCGATCGGACGGGTGCAAACCCCGACATTGGCTATTGTGTGCGAGCGGGAAGAAAAAATCCGTGCTTTCCAGTCACGTGATTATTGGGAAGTGCATGCCACCTTCGTGGCGGCCGCCGGCTTGTACGAGGGTCGCTGGTATGACCCGAATTTCAAGAAAGACGAGCACGACCCCGAGAAAAAAGACAGCCGCCTGTGGTCTTTGGCCAGCGCCCAGTCTGTGGTGGCGGCCTGCCGTGACAAACCCGGTACCGTTACCGAAGAGTCCAAGCCCTCCACCCAAATATCACCTGCCCTGTTTGATTTGACTTCCCTGCAACGCGAAGCCAACTCGAAGTTCGGTTTTACCGCCAAAACCACCCTGGCGCTGGCACAAACCCTGTACGAGCGGCATAAGGTATTAACCTACCCCCGTACCGATTCACGCTATCTGCCCGAAGACTATCTGGCCACCGTCAAACAGACTTTTGAAAACCTGTCTGCCAGCGAGTCCCACCTGAACCGGCAGCACAAGCCCTTTGTAGGCAAAATCCTGTCCAATGGCTGGGTCAAACCCAACAAGCGGATTTTTGACAATAAAAAAGTGTCAGATCACTTTGCGATCATTCCCACCTTGCAGGTACCCAAAGAACTAAGCGAAGCCGAAGCCAAAATCTATGATCTGGTTACCAAACGCTTTATGGCCGTCTTCTTTCCTGCCGCCGAATATCGCATGACCACCCGTATTACCGAAGTCGCGAAACACTTTTTCAAAACCGACGGCAAGGTACTGGTTAAGCCGGGCTGGCTGGAAATTTACGGCAAGGAAGGCCAGGACAGTGACTCAAATCTGGTGCCCGTGGCCGACAATGAGTCGGTGCGCACCGAAGATATTGCGCCCAAGGCCCTGCAAACCAAACCACCGGCCCGCTACACCGAGGCCACACTGCTTAGTGCCATGGAAGGCGCCGGCAAGCTGGTTGATGACGATGAGCTGCGCGAAGCCATGTCCGAACGTGGACTGGGCACACCTGCCACGCGCGCAACCATTATTGAAGGTTTGCTCAATGAGCATTATTTGCGCAGGGAAGGCCGCGAACTGGTTCCTTCCGCCAAGGCCCGCCAGTTAATGACCCTGCTTCAGGGACTTGATGTAAAAGAGCTGACCTCACCGGAACTGACCGGCGAATGGGAGCACAAGCTTAAACAGATGGAACAGGGCAAGCTTGACCGTGCCGCTTTCATGCGCGAAATTGCACAAACCACCCAGGTCATCGTGAAACGTGCCAAAGAATACGAGCATGACACCATCCCGGGCGACTACGCCACCCTGCAAACCCCCTGCCCCCAGTGTGGTTCTGTGGTTAAAGAAAACTATCGCCGCTATGCCTGCACCTCCTGCGATTTTTCCATTACCAAACACCCGGGCGGACGCACCTTTGAAATTCCCGAGGTGGAAGAGTTGCTGGCCCAGCGAACCCTGGGCCCCTTAAGCGGCTTTATCAGCAAAATGGGGCGTCCTTTTTCCGCCATCTTGCGTATTACCAATGAACACAAACTAGAGTTTGATTTCGGCCAGAACGATGACGATAACGCCGAACCGGTTGATTTCACTGGCCAGACCGCCATTGGAAAATGCCCGAAATGCAGTGCCGGGGTTTTTGATAATGGCATGAATTATATTTGTGAAAAAGCCGTGGCCCAGGAAAAAACCTGCGATTTCAAATCAGGCAAAGTGATTTTGCAGCAGGAAATCAGTCCGGAACAAATGGCAAAACTGCTTGAAGCCGGTAAAACCGACTTGCTGGACGGCTTTGTATCAAATCGTACCAATCGTAAATTCAAGGCGTTTTTAACACTGGATAAAAACGGTAAAGTCGGCTTTGAGTTTGAGCCCCGTCCGGCCAAAGCGGCCAGCAAGACAGCAGCCAAAAAGGCCGCCAAAACAGCCGCTACCGCAGAAGCCAAACCGGCCGCTAAAAAAACGGCCGCCAAGAAAGCCACTAAAACCGCTACCAAAGCCGCCACAAAAACGGCTGCTAAAAAGGCAACAAAAACGGCCGCTAAAAAAGCAGCCGCCAAAACAGCGGTAAAATCTACGGCAAGGAAACTGGTTTCTGATACACCGGACAACGATGAGCCGGATTTTTAAACCAGTCTTGACCAGCCCTGCAGCCACCTTCTGCAGGGCATAACCGGCATGCAAGCATGAGCAATTTTATTCAAAAATACAATATTCCGGGCCCTCGTTACACGAGCTACCCGACCGTACCCTATTGGGATGACGCCTGTTTCAGCGTGGACGCATATAAAGAAACCCTGCTTAAAAGTTTCAATGAGTCCAATGACAGCGAAGGCATCAGCCTTTATATTCACCTGCCTTTCTGTGAAAGTCTTTGCACTTTTTGCGCCTGTCATAAGCGTATTACCAAAAAACACGCAGTCGAAGAGCCCTATATTGCAGCGGTTATCAAAGAATGGAAAATGTACCTTGAGCTGCTGGGCCGCAAGCCGCGCATCCGGGAAATCCACCTGGGGGGCGGCACACCCACGTTTTTCAGTACCGCCAACCTGACCCACCTGCTTCGTACGATTTTTGATACCTCTGAAATCGCCCCCGACCACGAATTCAGCTTCGAGGGACACCCCAACAACACCCGCCTGGAACACTTGCAAACCCTGTATGACCTGGGCTTCAGACGGGTCAGTTTTGGGGTACAGGATTACGATCCGGTGGTACAAAAAGCGATTCACCGCATCCAGCCCTATGAAAATGTTTTTAATGTGACCGATGCCGCCCGTAAAATCGGCTATCGCAGCATTAGCCATGACCTGATTTTCGGCCTGCCCTTCCAGACCTGGAAGTCCATGGAAACCACCATCAAGCGTACCATTTCCCTTAAGCCCGATCGCCTGGCTTTTTACTCTTATGCCCATGTACCCTGGATCAAAGGGGTTGGCCAGCGCGGTTACGATGAAAATGATTTGCCGTCAGGCACCGAAAAGCGCGCCCTTTATGAAAATGGCAAAAAGCTGTTTGAAGAACTGGGTTATGTGGAAATTGGCATGGACCATTTTTCCCTGCCCAGCGACGAGCTGTACCAGTCCATGATTAACAAAAAAATCCATCGCAACTTCATGGGTTATACTTCTTCATCCACCCAGCTTATGATTGGCCTGGGGGTATCGGCCATTAGCGACAGCTGGTACGCCTTTGCACAAAATGAAAAGGTGCTTGAAGACTATTACAAGCGTCTGGAACAAAACGAACTGCCACTGTACCGGGGTCATATCCTGAACCCGGAAGATCTGGTTATCCGCCGTCATATCCTGAACCTGATGTGCCACCAGCAAACCCGCTGGAGCCAGCCCGAACAGCAATTTCCCGAACTGCCCCAGGTGATTGAACGCCTGCAGGAAATGCAAACCGATGGCCTGCTGAAGATCTTGCCCGACGGGATTGATATTACCGAAGAAGGCCGTACCTTTTCCCGCAACATCTGTATGGCTTTCGACCTGAGAATGCTGCGTGACCAGCCGGGCACCCGTATTTTTTCAATGACAGTATAAACATGAGCCTGATTCCTGAAATAAAGCCGCAGCAGTCGATTGAATTGCTTAAAGAGCTGCATATCCTGACCCGTGACGGAAAAATCAACCAGGACACGCGTCGCAAGCTTAAA
>JAAYHN010000201.1 GCA_012735395.1 Alcaligenaceae bacterium
ATACTGTACTGGCCCTGGTTGAAAGTGGCGTAGGTATCGCTTTGGTGCCATTTGTGGTCATGAAAACAAAAATCAAAAAAAACCTGGCTTATCTTCAGTTGCCAGATGAATCGGAAATTACCCGGATCGGCTTTGCCTTGGTATACAAAAAAAGCACGGCCTCTGTTGCTACCATCAAATTTCGGGATTTGGCAATAAGTCAGTATTCGTAATTTGAATAGATTGGCCCCATTCCTGGAGCAGTGTCCAATTTTGGGAAGCCCGTCAACAGAGGGTTTTTGTTACCTGTAGATCCGCTAATAAAACAGTTTTTATTAGCGGGTTGTAGCAAGCTGTTAGATGACGTACATATCAACGTATTCATGAACAGGCATTGCTTCTAGTGCTTTCTGATCCAGAGAAATATCAAGGATGCGGTTTTACTGCTTGCTTGGGAATACACGTGCCAGATTGGTGCGGAATTTGTCTTCTAACAGCGGAATGCCATCAGTACGGCGACGTTTGTGACCGATTGGATATTCGCAAACAATTTCATCCAGTTTGCTGCCATCGTTGAATTCAATCGTTAAGGCGTTGGCGATGGCGCGTTTTTCAGGATCGTGATAGTCGGCAGTGAAAGCAGGGTCTTCCACGCAGACGATTTTGTCGCGCAGGGCATCAATTCGTGGATCAACAGCGATGCTGTCTTCGTAGTCACCGGCAGTCAGGCGGCCAAACAGGACAGGTACGGCAACCATGTACTGGATGCAGTGATCGCGGTCGGCCGGGTTGTTAAGCGGGCCTTTTTTGTCGATGATGCGAATGCACGCTTCGTGGGTACGAATGGTGATTTGCTTGATGTCTTCTGCAGTTTTGCCAGCCGCGTTTAACTTCTGGTGAATATCCATGGCACACTCAACGGCCGTTTGCGAGTGGAATTCGGCAGGGAAAGAAATCTTGAACAGGATGTTTTCCATGACGTAGCTGCCATAAGGGCGCTGGAATTTAAAAGACTGGCCTTTAAACAGCACATCGTAAAAACCCCATGTTTTGGCGCTTAATACAGATGGATAGCCCATTTCACCGGTTTTTGCGATTAGTGCAAGACGAACGGCGCGGCTGGTGGCATCACCGGCTGCCCATGATTTGCGGCTACCTGTATTGGGGGCGTGACGATAGGTGCGCAGGCTTTGGCCATCAACCCATGCCAGTGACACGGCATTGATGACTTCGTCGCGATCAAGGCCCAGCATTTGTGCTACGACAGCGGTAGAAGCCACTTTTACCAGTACAACATGGTCAAGGCCCACTTTGTTGAAAGAGTTTTCAAGGGCAATACAACCCTGGATTTCATGTGCCTTGATCATGGCGGTAAGTACGTCACGTATGGTGAAGGGTGCTTTGCCGGCGGCTACAGCGTTGCGTGACAGCCAGTCGGCGGTTGCCAGAATGCCACCCAGGTTGTCGGATGGGTGACCCCATTCAGCGGCTAGCCAGGTGTCGTTAAAGTCTAGCCAGCGGATCATGGTGCCAATATTGAAAGCGGCCTGGACAGGGTCCAGCTGGAATTGTGTGCCGGGTACTTTGGCGCCATTGGGTACAACAGTACCGGGAACAATTGGGCCTAACAGTTTACGGCAAGCAGGGTATTCCAGGGCCTCAAGGCCACAACCCAGGGTATCGATCAGGCAGTTGCGGGCGGTTTCATAGGCAACCGTGCTTTCGATGTTGTAATTCAGGACATAATCGACAATATCAACGATGACCTGATCAGGCTCGGGGCGTATATTTGAAACATGACTGGACATATAACTCACTCATAAATTAATAGCCTTGAAGCCGGCACGTTTTGCCATTAAGGCGTGATTGGTATTAATGGTACCAATAATTTGCAGGGGCTTTTATTTTGCCAGGGCTTGGTGGAATGTTACACTTCCTGAAATGGATGATGTCATGGTTGCTCCGTTTTCTTTGTTTGCATTTAATGTGGTTTTTCTTTTTGTATTGGTTTTGATGCAAGACAAGCTAACTGATAATATTAATTAATAATGCAAAATCTTAAAAAAATAGCCACTTGACAGTGGCTATTTTTTACATGGGAATTAATTGAGCAGATCAGCTACGCCGTCACGTTCCTCAAGCAATTCGTTAAGGGTGAAATCCATGCGTTCACGAGAAAATGCATCAATTTCAAGGTCTTCAACGCGTTTGTATTCACCATTTTCGGTGATGACCGGTACACCGTAGATGATGCCTTCAGGGATACCATAAGAACCATCGGATGGAATACCCATGGTGACCCATTTACCGTTTGAACCCAATAC
>JAAYHN010000202.1 GCA_012735395.1 Alcaligenaceae bacterium
AACAGCCTGAATTGCTTCAGCTTTACTCCCTGGCAACCCCCAATGGCGTTAAAGTTTCCATCATGCTGGAAGAAACCGGTTTGCCTTATGAAGCCCATTATGTGGATTTTGGCAAAAACGAAAGTCATACGCCCGAGTTCCTCTCCCTGAATCCTAACGGTAAAATTCCGGCCATCATAGACCCGGATGGCCCGGGTGGGAAACCGCTGCCCCTGTTTGAGTCGGGTGCCATTTTGCAATACCTGGCCGAAAAAACTGGCAAGTTTTTACCGGCTGACCCTGCCTTGCGCTATGAAACCATTCAGTGGGTCCATTGGCAAATGGGTGGTATTGGCCCCATGTTTGGGCAACTGGGTTTCTTTTACAAATTTGCAGGTAAAGAATACGAAGACAAACGTCCATTAGAGCGTTACCGCGCTGAATCCAAACGTTTGCTGGGCGTGTTAAATACCCGCCTGGAAGGCCGTGACTGGATCATGGGCAATGAATATACGATTGCCGATATTGCCATTCTGGGTTGGGTCCGTAACCTGATTGGTTTTTATGAAGCCAGGGAACTGGTGGATTTTGACAGTTTTACCAATGTCGCAAAGTGGCTTGATCGTGGTCTTGCCAGACCGGCGGTTCAGCGTGGTTTGGAAATTCCAAAACAGCCCTGATGGTTGCTTTATGAATACGCCATTTAATATTAAGCAAATGGCCTAAAAATGATATAAACCTCTCCCGTTTCATGTTGCCTGGCGGGCGAGGTTTTTTAAATTTAAAGTATTAAGGGTTTAACTAAAAGCGGTAACCAACCCCGACCGTTGCGACCCATGGATCAATTTTGGCCGTGCCAATTTTCTTGCCATCAAGTTTCACTTTAGAGTCAATATCAATATAGCGTAAATCTGCGTTCATGAACCAGCGTTCGCTAAGACGGATGTCTACCCCTACCTGGGCAGCCAGGCCCCATGAGTCTTCCAGCTTGAGTTTTTTGAAACCTAAATCTTTTAATGCACCCTGGGCCTTGGTGTCAAAGAAAGTGGTGTAGTTCAGGCCTGCGCCAACATAAGGCTGGATATCGGAATCGGGCAGGAAATGCCACTGTACGCTTAAGGTGGGTGGCAAGTGTTTGGTTTTGCCAATTTGGCCAATATCACCGCCCAGATCGGCGGCACTGGCATGGATTTTATGGCTGAACGGGGTGGCGGCCAACAATTCTATGCCAATATTTTTGGTGGCCATATAGGTTAGGCTGAAACTGGGTTGCATATTATTGCCCACATCCAGGTCAATACCCTTTGGGGCCAGCGCCTTGCCTACACTGCCATTATTGGACTTTGGCATGACACCGCTTACGCCAACTTTAACCAGCCAGTCTCCGGCTTCGTGTGCCAGTGCGGGTGTGGTGGCCAGCACACTCATTGTTAATAGACAGCTGCCAATTATTTTAGATGTGAACTGCATCACTCTTTCTCCTGGGTAATAAAAGGGGTTAACTTGAAGAGTGATGCAAAGCGTAACATCTTGTATTGATTAATATCAATGGCTGTCATAGGGTTGAAATAGACTTTTGTTTGAAATCAAACGTGCTTCATACTTTTATGGTTTCTGTTGTAAAAAATTCAGCATTTTTCCAACAGCGGGTGAACCGGTCAACGTTTGTGTACTGTATTCCGACTCTAGCAATCTTTTCAATTCTTCCTGTGACTGCGCAAACTTCAGGAAGGCATCGGCATAGGCCAGAAAGGTATCTTCCCGCTGTCCACCGCTAATATTAGCGAAGGTATGGTAGCCGTCTTTTCCATCCGCCAGAAAATCAATTGCAATCACCCGGTAAGTTGCGTCCGGGTCAAAAGGCACCCAGCTTCCTTCTGTATTTTTCATTTGCAAACCGGACAGACGCTCATATTTTTGCGCGGACAGGTCAACATTCCAGCGAAGTGCGGAAGCATAAGGATAAGAGCCGGTATTGCCGGCCAGAACGGAGTCAATGGCTTCTTCAAGCACTTTTTTAATATCGCTGCCTTTCATGGTTAGCCTGACCAGCGTATTCCGGAACGGTAATACCGTATAGATATCACCCACCGTGAC
>JAAYHN010000017.1 GCA_012735395.1 Alcaligenaceae bacterium
GGTTTTTCCAGCTTATGCTTCTGAAGTAAACCTGCAGGCAGAGGCCTGGATTCATGAGATGGGGAACTGGCTAAAGAAAGGTGTGGCCATTCTGATTGATTACGGTTTTCCGCAAAAGGAATATTATCACCCACAACGCAGCCAGGGCACTTTGATGTGCCACTTGCGCCATCATGCCCACGGCAACCCCTTTATTTACCCCGGTATTCAGGATATTACCGCCCACGTTGATTTTACGGCCATGGCCGATGCCGCCCTGGATAGCGGCCTTGAAGTACTGGGCTATACCTCCCAGGCCAATTTCCTGCTTAATTGCGGTTTAATGGACCTGCTGGCAGCACTGGACCCGCAAGACGTGGCACGCTATGCCAAAGAAATTTCCCCGGTACAAAAACTGGTTTCCGAGGCGGAAATGGGGGAACTGTTCAAGGTATTGGCGATCGGCTTTGATATTGGCGAAGATTTGCTTGGTTTCACCCGAGCCGACCGTCGTCATACGCTTTAAGATTGAATTAAATACTCATAAACCGATTCAACACGGACCTTTCTGACAGCCTCTTTTATTTGAGCCGCTTGCCCTGCGTATTCCCGCGCAATGGCACCGGCATCAATATCTTTTGCCCGCTCCAGGCAAATACGCCAGAAAGCAACGGGAACGTCACCATGCTGTATGGCTGCCGTATCCGGCAAGGGGAAACCGGTTTTTCCGGCACATGCCGCGGCCTGTATCAAATCCATAAAACGTTCTGGTTTACGCAGGCCATCGCAACGCTCAATGAGCGCAACGATCTCATCCGCCTTTTGCAGATCATGTTCATTTTCCTGCGCCTGCCATGCTTGCAGCCCCAGCAAAACCAGTGGCAACAATCGGGCATAATCAAGGCAATCATTGGGTACGCGCAAATATTTGCCCAGTGCTTCCGCTTCCGGGGAACCCAGGCACAGCAGTGCAAAACGTGATGGCAATGGTAAGCCCCATGCCTGGGCTGCATCTGTCAAGGCTGCTATCTGCGGGTTCCATACCAGTTGCGGCATGACGCGCGGCAACGCCTTAACATCAGCCAGCATATCAAACATCCGGGACGGCTTTTCATACATCATGCCACGGGAAATTTCTTTCCAGACCCGTTCGGACACCAACGCATCCACCTCGCCATTGTCAACCATCTGACGGCATAACTGACGGGTTTCTTCTGCCAGGCTGAAGCGGGTAAAGCGGGCCGCAAACCGGGCCACGCGTAAAACCCTGACCGGGTCTTCGATAAAGGCATCACCCACATGGCGGAACAAACCCGCTTGCAAATCCGCCTGCCCGTTCAGGGGATCGACAATATTCCCTTCCCTGTCCTGCGCCATCGCATTGACGGTTAAATCACGCCGTTTCAAGTCGTCTTCAAGGCGGACATCCTTGCCGGTATAAAACGTGAATCCCTGATAGCCACGCCCTGATTTTCTTTCGGTACGGGCCAGTGCGTATTCTTCTTTGGTGTGAGGGTGCAGAAATACCGGGAAATCGCCCCCCACGGGAATAAACCCGCGTGCGCTCATATCTTCGGGGCCAGCCCCCACCACCACCCAATCTTTATCCCCTTCGGGCAGACCCAGCAGGCGGTCACGGACCGCTCCGCCCACAATATACACATCCAGGCCATCAAGAATATTGTTTTTCCTGTTATGGGACACTTATCGCTCTCCGCTTGCTTCAGTTATGGCGTAATCGTACCCAAACGCTGTACCAGTGATTGTGGCTGTCCGCTAAACATGGCGGCATACCAGGTGGCATTGGACATGACGTGCTTCACATACAGGCGGGTTTCGGTAAACGGAATGGTTTCGGCAAATATGGCCCCCTCTACCGGCTTGCTCAGGCTATTGCGCCAGCGTTTGGAGCGGTTGGGCCCGGCGTTGTAGCCGGCAGTGGCCAGCACCTCGGAGTTATCCAGATCACTTTTAACCATGTCCAGGTAAGCGGTTCCCAGTACGGTATTGGTTTCAAAATCATTAACGCTGGACATGGAAAAATCGGACATGCCTATTTTTTTAGCCACCAGCCTGGCCGTACCGGGCATCAGCTGCATCAGGCCGGACGCCCCCACACGAGAGCGTGCCACCGGTACGAAACGGGACTCTTGCCTGATCAGGCCATAGACCCAGGCCGGGTCAAGCCCGGTCTTGCGGGCCTGCTGTGCTACCCGGCCCTCGAAAGGAGCCAAATAACGATGCTGGAAATTAATATCCAGGCTGGTTAGCGATGACGTATTAATGGCACGGTCGTACACATCTTCCTGTTTGGCCCATTCTGCCGCTGACAGCAACTCCCTGTCATTCATGCCCCTGATGGCAAAATTCCATTCGGCAACCGCTTCCGGACGCCAGCCAAGACGGAACAGGCTGACTGCCCGCTGCAAACCGGTATTGCGTTTGATATGTGCCATTTCTGCCGCACTGCTGGCCGCAGCCTGTGGCGGCAAGCTGATTTTCTGGCCCAGGGCCTCAGTCGCCAGTTGCCCGTAAAAACCATAATCATCCCTGGCCACGGTTTCATACCCCTGCCGTGCCGCTGACGTCATTCCCATCGCATCCTGGGAACGGGCTTTCCAGTATGTCCAGACCGGTTCCTGTTGTTGCCCTGCCGGCATCATGTCAATCGTTTGGGATACCCATTTCCAGTCAACTTCGGGCTGGCGCAAAGCCGCGCGTACCCGCCAGGCATGATTATATTCACTTAAACGAAAGCCGGAACCCGCCTGCCGGTACCATTGGTCGGAACGGTCTTCAAGATTCAGGACGGAAACCAGGCCAAACTGGGTATGAATCCATTGCCGGTTTTCGGCAGAAACCAGGTTTGGCCCCTGATTCTGGAAAAATGCATACCCCCCGTTACGGTCCTGCCGTGCAAGGCGACTGAATGCCAATGTTCTTAACTCTTCCTGCGTACGGTTTTGTGATTTGCCACTCTGGGTTGAGAGCCAGGCTCGCGGATTTTTCATGAATGCATCGTAATCATTCATTTGCCCGGGCGTAAATATCAAGGCAGCCCAGCGCCTTGCATTCACCTTATTATCGTATTCGATATCATCGCGTAATAAAGGCTGGATATCATCCCATTTCAGGGCGCCGGAACGGCTTAACAAACCAACCAGTGACCAGCAGGCATCACCCGGCCTGAAAGCATCCAAAGCCTGTTTGGCGCTCACTTTACCATTCACAATATGCTGCCCGTGTAAAACGGCACAATCAACCTGGGCGTTATTCAGGGCAACATTGCCCAATTTGCGTACGGTGGCAAAATCATTCATGCGCGCCGCTTCAAGAATCCAGTCTGCCTTCAGGCGTTCCCGTAAATAAGGATTTTTGCTTTGGGCCAGAAAAGCGGAAACGTCATTTACCGGAATGGTTTCAGACCGGCTTCTGATTTTATTGCGCAAATACCAGAACATGGGATACTCACCCAGTTCATGATCTGCCTTGGCCTGCTGTGCCAGCACAGGCAATTGTTCCCATTGTTTTGCCTGCATTGCTGCATATGCCTGTACAACCGCGTTACGGGCTGCTGCCGGAACCGCCCTGGCTGGACTATAATGTGAAACAGACTGTGCCGTATTGCCGGCTGCTTTGTTCTCGGCCGCCGTGCTTGGGGTTTCTGCACAGGCACCCAACAAAAGTAACAAAGGCATGACGCCCAGTTGCCATACATATTTTTTTTTGCCGGAAAGCGGCTGCATTATTTTTTTTAGCGGATAATCTCGTTCTGTCATTTCTGCCCCCAACATCATTTTCCCAATAAATACTACTCAAACCATGAGCAATCAGGAAATTCGTAAATTATTAACTGCCTCACGCAAGGCTTTGACTTTACCAGCCCGTGCCGGATATAGCGAACAAATTATGCGGCATTTCATGAACTGGTTTAAACAGTTACAGCAAGCCCGGCCTGAAAAAAACGTTTGGCGGGTTGCCGGCTTCTGGCCCATCAAGGAAGAACCCGACCTGATTCCCCTGCTGACACAACTGGACGAGCTTGGACATGAAGTCTGTTTGCCCTGCATCACAATGCTGGACAGCCCATTGGAATTTTATCGCTGGACTGCGAATACACCATTACAGCCGGGAAAGTTTAATATACCAGAGCCCCAGCTGAATGAAAAAACAGCCGTTGCCGATATCATATTGGTGCCCACACTGGGCTTTACCCGTGATGGTCATCGCATAGGCTATGGCAAAGGCTATTATGACCGCACCCTGGCCCAACTGCAAAAAAAAGGCCATGTATTTATAAAAATGGGGGTTGCCTGGGATGAAGGGGAAATCATGACTGATTACCTGCCCGAACCCCATGACATCCCCCTGGACTATATTTTAACGCCTTCCGGCCTGCATACCCCGCTACCCGAATAGAACCGTAGCGGGAAATCTTGTTTAATAAGTCAGGTTTTTCCAGACTGAAAGTGGTGCCGCCGCATTATTCAGCGTATAGAAATGAATACCCGGCACGCCATTATCAATTAAGGTCTGGCACAATTGCGTAACCACATCAGTACCAAACTGGCGAATGGATTCCTTGTCGTCACCAAATTCAGCCAGACGCAGACGGATCCAGCGTGGAATTTCCGCACCGCACATTTGTGAAAAACGGACCAGTTGCGTGTGGTTGGTAATGGGCATGATACCAGGCACAATGGGAATCTCAACCCCCTTTGCCTGCGCCCTGTTTACAAAATCAAAGTAAGCATCGGCATTAAAGAAGTATTGCGTAATAGCACTATCCGCCCCCGCCTTAACCTTTTGCACGAAGTGTTCAAGATCTTTGCCCGGACTTTCTGCCTGTGGATGCATTTCCGGGTAAGCGGCCACTTCAATATGGAACCAGTCACCCGAGTGCTCACGAATAAGCTGCACCAGATCACTGGCATAACGCAAGTCGCTGGTGCCACCGCCCATGCCGGAAGGCAAATCACCCCGTAATGCCACAACACGGCGAATACCTTCCGCTTTATAGGCATCAAGGATTTGGCGGATTTCATTTTTATCTGCCCCTATGCACGACAAATGCGGGGCAGCTTCGCAACCCAGCCCGGAAAACATGCTTACCGTTTCTGCCGTACCTTCACGGGTAGAACCACCCGCCCCGAAAGTAACACTGACATAACGCGGATTCATGACCAGCAACTGCTTGGCCGTACCCACCAGACGCTCACGGGCCGCCTGATCTTTGGGTGGAAAGAACTCAAGGCTGAACGCCTCTTTGGAAAACGAACTCATATTAATTCAAAAGTCTCAAAAGAATCCCTGAAATAATACTATAGATGATGGCCCCCGCTACTGCCCACCAGAAACCAGCCACCTGGAAACCATTGAATAATGATCCGGCAGCCCAGAATAAAAGCGCATTCAGAATAAACAGAAAGAGCCCCAGGGTCACGACAGTAAGCGGAATGGTTAAAAATGCCAGAACAGGATAAATAACTGTATTGATCAGCCCCAGCACGGCGGCTGCAATCAATGCCGACGTAAAACTGGTAACGGTGACTCCCGGTAAAATATAGGCAACCACCATTAATGCCAGTGCCTGCAACAACCAAGTTAAGAGTAATGACATTTTGCGACCCCGAAAAAATATGAATCAGGTTAAAGGCAATAAAAACCAGCCGTATTTTATGTATTTAATGCATCTATAGTAACGCATCCCGGTCTTTTCCGGATATTTCAGGATACCCGGAAAAGGGATGGGGTGATGGATTAATAACGGTAATGGTCAGGCTTATAAGGGCCTTCTGTTGACACACCAATATATGCCGCCTGTTGCTCGGACAATTTGGTTAACTGTACCCCCAGTTTGCTCAGGTGCAGGCGCGCCACTTTTTCATCAAGGTGTTTTGGCAGCACATAAACCTGGCCTTTTTTATAGGCATCAGTACGGGTAAACAACTCGATCTGTGCAATCGTCTGGTTAGTGAAAGAGGCAGACATCACAAAAGAAGGATGACCGGTTGCACAACCCAGGTTAACCAGGCGGCCTTGCGCCAGCAAAATAATGCGTTTGCCATCGGGGAAAATAATATGGTCAACCTGTGGCTTGATTTCTTCCCATTGCAAGTCTTCAACAGAAGCCACATCAATTTCATTGTCGAAGTGACCGATATTGCAAACGATTGCCTCGTTTTTCATTTTTTCCATATGGGAACGGTCAATCACATGATAGTTGCCTGTTGCCGTTACAAAGATATCAGCCTTATCGGCGGCTTCATCCATGGTCACGACCTTATAGCCTTCCATGGCAGCCTGCAAGGCGCAAATCGGGTCAATTTCACATACCCATACCTGCGCACGCAAGGCAACCAGAGCCTGTGCACAACCCTTACCCACGTCACCAAAGCCAACCACGACGGCAACTTTACCGGCAATCATGACATCGGTGGCACGCTTGATACCGTCTACCAACGACTCACGGCAACCATACAGGTTGTCAAATTTGGACTTGGTGACCGAATCGTTCACGTTAATGGCGGGGAATTGCAATTCGCCTTTTTGTGACATCTGGTACAGACGGTGCACACCGGTTGTGGTCTCTTCGGTCACGCCCTTGATTTGCGCCAGACGGGTTGAGTACCAGGTAGCATCTGTGGCCAGCTTTGCCTTGATGGCGGCAAACAGGACACGTTCTTCTTCACTGCCCGGGTTATCCAGTACGGAAATATCTTTCTCGGCCTTGGCACCCAGGTGCAGCAAAGTGGTGGCATCACCACCATCATCAAGAATCATGTTGGCCTGTTCCCCCGGCCATTCAAAAATTTTGTGGGTGTATTGCCAGTACTCTTCCAGTGACTCGCCCTTAACGGCAAAAACGGGAATGCCACGTTCGGCAATGGCGGCAGCGGCATGATCCTGGGTAGAGAAAATATTGCATGAGGCCCAGCGCACTTCAGCACCCAGCGCAACCAGGGTTTCAATTAATACACCGGTTTGGATGGTCATGTGCAGGCTGCCGGCAATACGGGCACCTTTAAGCGGTTGTGAAGCGGCAAATTCTTCGCGGGTTGCCATTAAACCGGGCATTTCGGTTTCGGCAATAGAAAGTTCACGACGGCCCCAGCCAGCCAGGGAAATATCAGCAATTTTATAATCAGCAGTAGTCATTGTAAAAGTCCAATAAATGCTGCTTGTGTAATGAATGCGAGCTTATCTCACCATCAACCACAAAGCAGTTCAATGATGAGCGCCGTTACTGTAAAAGATAACCATTCCGAGCCTGGCAGATTTTGTTATTGGGTATGAACACCACCCAACCGGCAATCTGTCGCAGCGCCCCTCGGAAATATCCGGAGTATTTTAACCTACTCTTTCATATTGGAAGCAAAAAAGGCGTCTTGCCTGAAAAGAAGACAGGACGCCCGTTAAAAGCCTGAATATCAAATCGCCTTGCGCAAGGCATCTGCCTTATCGGTGGCTTCCCAGCTGAACTCGGGTTCGGAACGGCCAAAGTGCCCGTAAGCCGCTGTTTTGCTGTAAATAGGACGCAACAGATCCAGCATTTGCACAATGCCCCGTGGCCGCAAATCAAAATGCTCACGAACCAGGGCGGCAATGGCTTCGTCAGGAATCACGCCCGTACCTTCGGTATACACCGTGATATTAATGGGTTCCGCCACCCCGATCGCATAGCTGACCTGCACCTGGCATTGACGCGCCAGGCCCGCCGCCACAATATTCTTGGCAACGTAACGGGCCGCATAAGCGGCAGAACGGTCAACCTTGGAAGGGTCTTTGCCCGAGAAAGCACCGCCACCATGCGGGCAGGCACCACCATAAGTATCCACAATAATTTTACGCCCGGTCAGGCCGCAATCACCTTGTGGGCCGCCAATCACGAAAATCCCGGTGGGGTTAATCAGGAATTTGGTTTTAGGCGTAATCAGGCCATCGGGGAAGCTGGGCTTGATAATGTCTTCAATCACTGCCTCATGGATGGATGCCTGGGATATTTCAGGGGCATGCTGGGTTGACAGCACAACCGTATCCACTTCAGCAGGCTTGCCATCGACATAACGGAAAGTGACCTGGGATTTGGCATCAGGGCGCAACCATGGCAGGCGGCCATCTTTACGCAACTCGCTTTGACGCTGGACCAGACGGTGCGCATACCAGATGGGCGCAGGCATCAGGTCGGGTGTTTCATCGCAGGCATAACCAAACATCAAGCCCTGGTCACCCGCCCCCTGATTCAGGATTTCATCGGGGTTGCGATCAACGCCCTGGGCAATATCGGGTGATTGTTTGTCATAGGCCACCAGTACGGCACAACCTTTGTAGTCGATACCGTAATCGGTATTGTCGTAGCCGATGCGTTTAATGGTATCGCGGGCCACCTGGATGTAATCAATATTGGCTTTGGTAGTGATTTCACCTGCCAGAATCACCAACCCCGTATTGCAAAGCGTTTCGGCAGCGACCCGGGCATAGGGGTCTTCAGCAAGAATAGCATCTAGAATTGCATCGGAAATCTGGTCTGCCACTTTGTCGGGGTGACCTTCAGATACGGACTCGGAAGTAAATAAAAAATCATTGTGAGCCATTTAACAGCGTCCTTTTTTAATGTCAGAAATTCCGACTCTTTGGAAGTAGAACGCGCAGCACCTTTTTTCATATAAAAGTAAGGCGCGACGCTTTAGCGGTGTTTTATGATTGGAATCACGTCGCCCCGCAAGTTGTCGGTTAACTCAGCGACCGTCCGTTTCAGGACAGCTTTATTCTAAACCTAAAAAATGTTTATTCCAAACCTGTCCTGCCAGACTCCGGCTATTTTAAGACAAATATGAAACCGGATAGATAAAGCCCCTGCTTTTGGTACAGATTTTCAAGGCACTACCGGTGCATTTCCATCCCATGGCTGCTTATGTTATAAACTGTTCTCTGTTAACCCTATGCCCATCTTTTGCTCCCGGGTCACTTCATCCTGGAACCCTTAAGCGTAAACCCCCGTGGTCTATGAAATCATTTAAAAGAAAATTTCTTGATGCTGTTTTCAGCTGGTTTGGCAACACGTCACACAAGACCCGACAGCGTCTTGGCCATGCTCTCAGCCTGATTGCCCCATTGTTAATGAAACGCAGGGTCAATATCGTCCGCCGCAATCTTGAACTCTGTTTTCCCGAGGCATCCATCGAACAGCGCCATCAATGGCAAAAAGAACACCTTCGCTGTCTGGCACAATCCATTATTGACCGGGGCCTGTTCTGGTTTGGCTCCCCCCAGGCCATCAACGACACCATTCACCTGCAGGGTTTTGAAAACATCGAAAAACTGCTCGCGGAAAACCGTCCCATCCTGATGCTGGCCCCGCATTTTGTCGCCCTGGATGCCGCTGCAACCAGCCTGTCCATGTCATTAAAAAAAGCGGCCACTATTTATACGCCGCAGCATGACCCGGAAATTGACGATATCGTCCGCCAGGGCCGGGGACGCTTTAACGAAATTCATTTAATCAGTCGTAAAGAAGGGGTACGGGGCATGCTCCGGCACCTGAAAGAAGGAACCCCCGTTTATTATTTACCCGATATGGATTTTGGCCGGAAAGGCTCTATTTTCGTTCCCTTTTTCAATATCCCTGCCGCCACCCTGCCAACCACGGCACAAATTGCAAAATCCTGGCAGGCGGCAGTCGTGCCGATTGTCAGCCGCTGGGATCCGGCCACCGGCCATTACCATATTAATGTTTTGCCCGCCCTGGAAAATTTCCCCGGAGAGCAAGACATTGAACAGGCCACCACCCGCATAAACCAATTACTTGAACAATGGATTCTTGCCGAACCCAGCCAATACTATTGGGTACACCGGCGTTTCAAGACCCGCCCGGCAGAAGAAGAAAAACTTTATTGAAACAAACTCCTGATTTGCAATACACACATAAAAATCACGGTACATAATATGTACGGCGTATCCACTGTTTTTTTAACATCAGGCAAAAAATGATTTGGCAATTTACAAAAATGCACGGGGCTGGCAATGATTTTATCGTGATTGATGGTGTCAGCCAGCCAATTGAAATGACCCCGGAGCGCGCCCGCGCCCTGGCTCACCGCCAGTTTGGCATTGGCGCCGACCAGATCCTGCTGGTAGACGCCCCCTCACATCCCGAGGCAGACTTCCGCTACCGCATTTTCAATGCCGATGGCAGTGAAGTAGAACATTGCGGCAATGGCGCACGCTGCTTTGTCCGCTTTGTCCATGAACAGAAACTGTCACGGCGCAATCCGCTCAAGGCAGAAATTGCCACCGGCCTGATTGTCCTGAAAGAAAATGAAGACAATACCGTCACGGTGGATATGGGCGTTACCCGCTTTGACCCTGCCGCCTTGCCCTTTGATACTGAAGGCCTGCGCTCCACCCGGGAACAGGAAGAAACCCTCTGGCACCTGCCCTTGCCCAACGGGCAAACGGTCGCCTTGTCTGTCATTGCGATATCCAACCCGCATGCCGTACAACTGGTTGAAAACATCGACACAGCAGCGGTGGCAGAACAGGGGCCCCTGATTGAATCACACCCCCGCTTCCAAAACCGGGTGAATGCCGGTTTCATGCAAATCATTGACCGCCACACAATACGCCTGCGCGTCCATGAGCGGGGGGCCGGTGAAACCCTGGCCTGCGGTACCGGTGCCTGTGCGGCAGTGGCCACGGGCATACGCCGTGGCTTGCTTGACTCCCCCGTTACGGTACATACCCATGGCGGCATATTGTCCATTGCCTGGGATGGCAGCCAACTGCAAATGTCCGGTCCGGCCACAACGGTATTTTCAGGCCAGATCGATATTGATAAACTGCTACAAGATTATTTTTCAAAAGGCCAATAATTTATGTCTGACACCACGTTTGAGCCAAATGAAGTTGCCATTTTCCTGAAGAACAATCCTTCTTTCTTCGAAGATCACGCCAGTCTGTTTGCCAGTCTGTCCATCCCCCACCCTTATGCCGACAGGACCCTGTCACTTGGCGAGCGCCAGGTCCTGACCCTGCGCACACAAAGCAAGGCCCTTGAATGGAAACTGGCCGAGCTGATGCATAATGCCAGTTCAAACGCATCCATCAGCAACAGCCTCACACTCTGGTGCAGTAATATGCTGGCCGAAAAAAACAGCCAGAAACTGCCTGCCACCGTCCTTGACAGCCTGAAACAGGCCTTTGAACAGCTTGACGTTGCCCTGCGTCTCTGGGACTTGCCCTCACTGCGCAGCAAAAAGTACAAACTTGATGAAGATACGGCACTTCATGCCTACGCAGACTCACTGGCCAAGCCCTATTGTGGCACCGAAGGCCATCTTTCCATCCATGATTGGTTTGAAGAAAAACCGGGCTCGGTTGCCATCATTCCATTACGCACGGAAAACCGGACATTTGGCCTGCTCGTGTTTGGTTCAGACAAGGCAGAACATTTCAGCCCTGATATGGGCACTTCCTTTCTTGAAACCTTGGGTAAACTGGCCAGCGCCGGCTTAAGCCGATTGATAAAATGAGCAACCCCTTGCCCGCCGCCATGGAGCAATGGCTGGCGCATCTGCATACCCACCAGAGATACGCAGCCCACACACTGGCCGCATACCGAAGAGACCTGAGCCAGCTGGTCAGGCTTTGCCCCGGCCTGGCACCGGCTGACATCACAAACCAGCATATCCGTACTGCCATTGCCCGCTTGCATGCACAGCAAGTGAGCCCGCGCAGCCTCGCGCGTACACTATCTGCCTGGCGCAGCTTTTATCATTGGTGGGTTCCCATGGCAGGGCTTGCCCTCAACCCGGCCAAAGATGTCAAAACACCCAAAGCCCCCAAAAGCCTGCCCAAGGCACTCTCGGTAGAGCAAACCCAGGCACTGCTGGATTACCCCGCCAAAGAATTGCATACCAGCCCCGTTCAGCTGCGTGACCAGGCCATGTTTGAATTATTCTATTCCAGCGGCTTGCGACTGACCGAATTGATACAACTGGACCTGCATTACATAAAAGAAAATGGCTACGAATCGGCAGGCTGGCTCAATCTGCAAGACAATGAATTAACCGTCAGGGGCAAGGGCAATAAAAGCAGAACCGTTCCACTGGGGAAAAAAGCCCATGAAGCCCTGCTGCGCTGGCTTGAAGCCAGGCCATCCCTGCTGAAACCGGCCACGCCTGAACACGATAAAATGGCGCTTTTTCTGGGCGAACAGGGGGCCCGCATCAGCCCACGGGTCGTGCAACTGCAATTAAAAAAATATGCCTTGCAATCTGACATACCCGGCCAGATTCACCCACACGTATTGCGCCACAGTTTTGCCAGCCATATGCTGCAATCGGCGCAGGACTTGCGTGCCGTACAAGAACTGCTGGGGCATGCCAATATATCAACCACACAAATTTATACCCGGCTGGATTTCCAGCACCTGGCCAAAGCTTATGACCAGGCACACCCCAGGGCAAAACGTAAAAACTGATTATTTCAGGGCTTCTACAATGACCCGCATATTATGGCGCATCATGCCCAGATAGGTGGAAGCTTCCCCGGTCGCTGACAGCGCATCGGAATACAGCGCCCCCCCCAATTTAGCACCAGACTCCCGGGCAATCTGTTCCTGCAGTTTTGGGTTTTTTATGTTCTCAAGAAAAACGGCAGGTATCTGCTCTTCTTTGATCTGCTTGATAACCATAGCAATATCTTTGGCCGAAGGCTCTGCACTCATGGAAAGCCCTAAAGGTGCGATTACCTCCAGACCATAGGCATCAGAGAAAAAACCGAAAGCATCATGCGCTGTCACGATTTTTTTACGCTCGGGTGCTATGGCCGCCATTGCTTCACGGATTTGCGCATCCAGCTCCTGCATCTGCTGGATATAGGCTTTGGCATTACTGGCGTATGAATTGGCATTTTCAGGATCAGCCTGCTGCAATGCCGTGGCAATATTTTTCACATAAACCTGCGCATTCTTCAGGTCCTGCCAGGCGTGCGGGTCGTACTCACCATGATCATGACCGTGATGACCGTGGCCGTGGTCGTGGTCGTGGTCGTGGCCGTGTTCATGTTCATGTTCATGTTCATGTTCATGTTCATGTTCATGTTCATGTTCATGTTCATGTTCATGTTCATCATGATGATCGTTTATTTTTCGCAAGGCAATGCCATTACTGACCACCACCACTTTACCCTTGAACCCGGAAGACTTCACCAAACGCCCGGTCCAGCTGTCCAGCCCCAGACCATTCACAAAAAGCAGTTTGGTATTGCCCGAAGACATTTTTTTAATATCTTGCGGTGTCATTTCCACTTCATGGGCATCACCATCCGCCGGCACCAGTGAGCTGACCGTTACGTTATCGCCACCTACCGTTTTCACCATATCGGCCAGAATGGAAAAACTGGCTACGGTTTCAACGGCGGCCTTCACCGGCAGCGACAAGACGCACCCGGCCAATCCGGCAACAAGCAAGGTAGACCATTTGTTCAGTAATGCTTTTTCTTTCACGCTAACAACTCCTTGAGACTCAAATTTTCAGGCATGCCTGCGCACAAGGCCACCATGACGCCCGAAGAGCAGCGCCAGTATATAAACCAGTCCGGCCACCAGAATGATGGCGGATGACGTAGGCACACTATAATGATAGGAAACGACCAGCCCGACATAGGCGGACAGGCCGCCAATACAGGCAGAAAGCACCAGCTGCACACCCACCGTACGGCCACAGAAACGGGCTGCCGCTGCAGGCAGCAGCATCATGCCCACCACCATTAAGGTACCCAGCACCTGAAAACCGGCCACCAGATTAACCACCAGCAACATCAGGAAAACCATATGGATAAACGGGCCACCGCCGCCTTCGGAACGCATAAAGCCCGGGTCAAGGCACTCAATAATTAAAGGCCGGTAAATCAGGGACAGGACCAGTATCGTGAGACTGCTGACAACCATAATAAACAGCAGGGCCGTATCATCAAGCGCCAACACGGAACCAAACAGGACATGCAGCAAATCCATATTGCTGCCCCTCAGGGATACCAGCAACACCCCCAAGCCCAGGGAAATCAGGTAAAACGCGGCAAAACTGGCATCTTCTTTAAGCGTTGTCAGGCGTGACACCATACCCGCCAGCAACGCAATTAACAAACCGGTCAGAATCCCGCCCAGCAGCATGGCGGCCAGTGAAACACCGGCAATCAGAAACCCGGTAGCCACCCCCGGTAAAATGGCATGGGACATGGCATCGGCCACAAGACTCATGCGCCGCAAAATAAGAAATACCCCCAAAGGACCGGTGGCCACCGACAGAAACAGCGCGCCAAACAAGGCCCGGCTCATGAACCCGTACTCAAGAAAAGGGGCCACCAGGAAATGGTAAAGCGCTGCCATTAAAACCCTCCCAGCGACAAACGGCGTGCCCGCTGCAGGTTTTCTTCGGTCAGGACTTCACTGGTTTTACCCCAGGCCACCAGCTGCCTGGCCAGCAGCAGGGTTTCGGGAAAAGAGGCACGCACCCGTTGCACATCATGCAATACGGCAATAATGGTGCGCCCTTCTTTGTGCCAACCCTGGATAATATGCATCAGGTCTTCGCAGGTTTGTTCATCAACCGCCGCAAAGGGTTCATCGAGCAACAATACCTGCGCATCCCTGACCATCATCCTGGCAAACAGGGCCCGTTGCAACTGGCCGCCGGACAGCTCGCCAATCAGCCGGGTGGCTGCCGATAACAGGCCAACCTTTTCAAGGGCATGATCGATACGCTCACGCTCGACTTTGCCATATTGACGCCACGCACCTATCCGGCGCCATGCCCCCATGGCAACCAGCTCATAGGTTGTGATTGGAAAACTGCGATCCAAGTCACTGAGCTGTGGCAACAATGTGAGCTCTTTCCGGAAAGGCCCGGCAATGTCTATGGAGCCCGCAGCAGGCTTGATAAAATTGATAATACCTTTGACCAGTGTTGACTTGCCGGCACCGTTGGCACCCAGAATGGCAGTGAGCGTACCTTGATTGAATTGCCCGGAAATATGTTGCAAGACGGGCTTGTCCCGCCACCCCAGCGATACATCATTCAGGCGAATGACGGGTTTCACTTGAAAAAGCCTGAGACCAGTGCATCAAGTGCCGGAAACCAGCCCATTACAAAGCCGGTTACCCCCCACAGGACAGCAAGAAACAGACAGGCCTGGACAAACCTGCCCATTGCCGAATCCAGCATGGGAGAGTCAAACTGGTTATTGGCAGAATGAGAGTGAGGGGCTGCAGAGTGGTGGCTGGTTAATGACGTTTGCATAATAAAAAGTACGCAATCAGGTAAATGTGAATAAGTTCTAAATGATATGATATAACATATTAAATCATAAATTACCCATTGTTGTCATAATAAATTATCGGGTCCGACAAATTTTTTCAGGTTCATGGTACATTGACCAATATAGCAACCCGTAAAAGTCATCAAAACATTATCATGCCTTCCGCCCATACCCACTCACCTCAAGAAAAAACAGTAGAAGAACGCCTGCAAGAGGCTGAACAGCTGTGCGAGTCCCGTGGAAAAAGGCTGACCCCCATACGCCAGCAGGTACTCCGGCTCATGCTGGAAGAATCACGCAGCCTAAAGGCCTATGAATTGCTTGATGCCATGTTGGCCATTCATCCCAAATCAAAGCCACCCACCGTTTATCGTGCCCTTGAGTTCCTTGAAGAAGAAGGGCTCATTCATCGCCTGGATGCCGTCAATGCCTGGACTGCCTGCCATGATGTCAACAGTCACCACCATGATTTGCTGGTGGTTTGTACACAATGTGGCAAAGTGGTTGAAATCAGCGCGCCTGAAATCAGCAGACAACTTAAGGCCTTGATAGCCAAAACCGGTTTCTCCCTTAGCTCAAATGAAACCGAACTCAGGGCCACCTGTGAACAATGCCAGAAAAAAAATATTGCGACACAGTAAATCAGGCTGCTGCTTAAGCCAACCCGGGCAACATGCTACAACATGTGTCAACAAGCCTTGTATTCCACACACCTGCCCCCATATTGAACGCTACCTCACAATAAACGTTTTTTTGCCTATAACATAGGCCGGCATTAGGGTTTATATCTAATTCTTGCAGTTTTTTGTAAAGACCATGATATATATTTGCCAGATAATCAAAGCTGTGATGTAATCTTCAGCTTGTATTGAAATTTTTCGCAGTGCATGAATTTGCCTGCGATGTTAGCCAAGAAGCAAAATTATGACTGTTACCCAGGCGCAAGACAATAAAATGGTTCCTGTCACCGTTCTAACCGGATTCCTTGGTGCAGGAAAAACCACTCTACTTAAGCGTATCCTTACCGAGTTCCATGGCAAACGCATTGCTGTCATTGAAAACGAGTTCGGCCCCGAGAGCATCGACAACGAACTGCTGGTTCAGGACAACGATGAAGAAATCATCGAACTGAATAACGGCTGCGTCTGCTGCACCGTCCGCGGTGATTTGCTCAAAACCCTGACCGACCTGAAAAACCGTCGCCAAAACAATGAGCTCAATTTCGAGCGCGTTATTATTGAAACAACCGGTGTTGCCAACCCTGGCCCGGTATGCCAGACGTTTTTCATGGACGATGACATTGCCGCCTATTATCGCCTGGATGCCGTCATTACCGTTGTCGATGCCAAACACGGCATGGAAACCCTGGACACCCAACCTGAAGCCCAGAAACAGGTCGGTTTTGCCGATAAAATCCTGATTTCCAAAAAAGACCTGGTCAGTGACGAAGAATACAACCGCTTAAAAGCTCGCCTGGTTCACATGAACCCACGTGCAGAAATAACGGCCGTCCATTTTGGTGAAGCCGACATTGGCAAACTGCTGGACATCAGCGGTTTTAACCTTAACAGCATTCTGGATATCGACCCGCAATTCCTGCAAAACGACCATCCAGATACCCACGATCATCATGACCACCACCATGAACACGGTCATGAATGTGACGCACACTGCGACCACGATCACCATCATAACCATCACCATGCCCATCATGACGATGAAATTGGTGCATTTGTATTTACATCAAACAAACCTTTTGACCCGCAACGCCTCGAAGAATTCCTGAGCGGCGTCGTTCAGGTATTTGGCCCCGACCTGTACAGATACAAAGGCATCCTGTACATGAAGGGTGTAAAACAAAGAATGCTGTTCCAGGGCGTGCATATGCTCATGGGCGCTGAACCCGGTAAATTATGGGGTCCCAAAGAAAAACCATACAACAAAATGGTTTTCATTGGCCGTAAATTACCCAAAGACGTATTTACCAACGGATTGACACAATGCCTTGTTTAAGTCCGTAGTAAATCTGTTGCACACAATAAAGCGATTTTGTTTTCGGCTCTACATATAATAAATGATATGTCATGAATATCGCTTTATTGATTTGATTAATAAGTATTACACTGAACGGAGTTGTTTCATGGCTACCAAATCAGCTAAAAAAACCAACGACACAATGACAGAACAACCGTTATTAACTGAAGAACAGTTACTTGCCATGCCGGAAGACGATTACATGAACGACCAGCAACTGGAGTTCTTCAAGGCACGACTCAAGGCACTCGAGGCAGATATCCTGAATAACGCAGACGCAACCACCGAGAATCTGCGTGAAACCCAGTTCGTTCCCGATCCTGCCGACCGTGCCACCATCGAAGAAGAGCACGCACTGGAACTGCGCACCCGTGACCGTGAACGCAAACTCCTGAAAAAAGTCCAGCAGTCACTTCAGCTCATCGAGTCAAAAGAATATGGCTGGTGCGAAGAAACCGGTGAACCCATCGGGCTACGTCGCCTGCTGGCCCGACCTACCGCCAACCTTTCCCTGGAAGCCCAGGAAAGACGCGAAAAACGCCAGAAACTTTACGGCGATTAAAAAATATTTCCCTGTTCCCTTGAAATTCTTCCTGCCAACCCCACCTACTAAAACTACAGGAAGAATTTCATGGAACAATTTCACGCTACTACCATTGTTTGTGTCCGCCGCGGTAACGAAGTCGCTATTGGCGGAGATGGTCAAGTCACACTGGGCAACATCGTTATCAAAGGCACTGCCCGCAAAATTCGCAGGCTTTTCAATGACAAGGTACTGGTTGGTTTTGCCGGTGCAACCGCTGACGCCTTTACCCTTCTGGAACTTTTTGAAGCAAAACTGGAAAAGCACCAGGGCCATTTAATGCGTGCAGCCGTAGAGCTCACCAAAGACTGGCGCACAGATCGCGCCTTGCGCCGCCTTGAGGCCATGCTTATTGTGGCCGACCAAGAGCACACCCTGGTCCTGACCGGCAATGGCGACGTCCTTGAACCCGAACACAGCCTTGCCGCGATTGGCTCGGGTGGCGCTTACGCCCAATCCGCCGCGCTGGCACTATTGCATAATACAAACCTGCCTCCGGCAGATATTGTTAAAAAATCACTCGAAATTGCAGGTGATCTGTGTATTTATACCAACCAGAATCACGTTATTGAAACGCTTTAACCAGGATAACTCATGACAAGCAGCGTTATGACTCCAAAAGAGATTGTCTCTGAACTGGACAAAAATATTATCGGCCAGCAAAAGGCCAAAAAATCGGTTGCCGTTGCCCTGCGTAACCGCTGGCGTCGCCAGCAGGTGGCAGAACCGCTTCGCCACGAAATATCACCCAAAAACATTCTCATGATTGGCCCTACCGGTGTGGGTAAAACAGAAATCGCCCGCCGCCTTGCCAAACTGGCCAACGCGCCTTTTATCAAGGTAGAAGCCACCAAATTCACCGAAGTGGGCTATGTCGGTCGTGACGTAGACACCATTATCCGTGACCTGGTTGATATTTCCGTCAAACAGACTCGCGAAGTGGAAATGCGCCGTGTACGCACCCAGGCAGAAGATGCCGCCGAAGACCGCATCCTTGATGTTCTGATTGCACCGGCACGTGATGCAAACGGCGACCCTATCCGCGAAGAAAACAGCGCGCGCCAGAACTTCCGTAAACGTTTGCGGGAAGGCAAGATCGATGACCTCGAAATTGAAATCGAAGTTGCGCAGCAATTACCGCAAATGGAAATCATGGCCCCTCCAGGCATGGAAGACATGACGGAACAGCTCAAGGGCATGTTTGCCGGTTTAAATCGCGACAAGAAAAAAGCACAGAAAATGACCGTTAAAAACGCATTTAAACTGCTGGTCGATGAAGAAGCCGCCAAACGTGTCAATGATGAAGAAATCCGCAACTCTGCGGTTAAAAATGCCGAACAGAACGGCATCGTGTTCCTGGATGAAATTGACAAAATCGCTACGCGCCAATCCCAAAGCAGCGCCGATGTATCCCGCCAGGGCGTACAGCGCGACCTGCTGCCTTTGGTAGAAGGCACCACGGTCAATACAAAATACGGCATGATTAAAACAGACCACATCCTGTTTATTGCCTCGGGCGCTTTCCACCTGTCCCGCCCATCCGACCTGATTCCTGAGCTGCAGGGCCGTTTCCCGATCCGGGTTGAACTGGACTCTTTAACAGCAGAAGACTTTGTTGAAATTCTCAGCAGCACCGACTCTTCCCTTACCAAACAGTATTCAGCCCTGATGGAAACGGAAGACGTTCAGCTGGACTTTACCGATGAAGGCATCAAGCGTCTTGCGGAACTGGCCTTTGAGGTCAATGAACGCACGGAAAATATTGGTGCACGACGTCTTTATACCGTCATGGAAAGACTGCTTGAAGACCTTTCCTTTGATGCCACTGCCAGCAGCGGCTCAACGGTACGCATTGATGCTGCCTATGTAAACAGCAAACTGGAAGAAACGGCAAAAAGCCAGGACTTGTCTCACTACGTGCTATAAGCGGTTCAGGCTCACATAAATAATGCCGGCCAAAAGCCGGCATTATTGTATCTGCTTCCTTGATTGTGGCAGGCAGCGGCCACCAAGCATGTTATTTTCTGATTTCAATAATAATGTACTGATTATTCTGGTGCAAAGCCTTGAATTTAACCTCATCACCCGGGTTAATCTCTTTCAGTAATGACGGGTCAATCGTATAAACCAGCGTCATTGCCGGCAACTTCAACTCTGAAATTGCGCCATGCTTGATGGCAATCCTGCCCTTGTCGGCCTGTATCCGCCGGACCTCGCCACTCGCACTGGCTGTTTCCTGGGCTGGCACCGGGCTGGCAGCCAGTGCACCCGCCAAGCTTAACAAACCGGCCGCTAGTATTTTTTTCATTGGAAACTCCTTGGACAACATCAATAAATCATGCCTTTATAGTACACAAATTCAATCTATCACAATCAAAATACCTTAGTTTTAATATGTAAGGGTATTTTATTTCATGCGTGCTGAAACTACGTTAGAATATAAGTTGCTTATATGATCTTGAATCAAAAATACTACATTAACGGAGCACTGAATGGCAAAAACAATCTTAGTCCCCTATGATGGATCAAACAATGCAACCAAAGCATTGGACTGGGCCATCTCTCTGGCAAAAGTTTCCAATTTCAAAATTATGCTGCTTAATGTACAGCCTAGTTTCAGAACAGTTCATGCCAAAACATTCTTTAACAAATCCGACCTCGAAGAATATCAGCAACAGCTTTTCAAGGAATCCACAGAAGGCGTTGAAGACAAACTGAAAGCCTCCGGTGTTCCCTATATCCTCAAACTTGACATTGGCGATCCCAAAGAGCGCATCGTGCAAGAAGTTCGTGACAGCGTTAATTCAGAAGACCGCGTTGAACTGATTGTCATGGGTTCACGCGGTACCAATCCGGTATTCAGCGGTGTATTGGGTAGCGTCAGCTACGCCATTATCAATGCGGGCGTATGTCCTGTAACCATCATCCCCCAGGAAAAGAAATAAATCTCTTTTCAGGCAAGCAAAGAGCCATCACATGATGGCTCTTTTTTTATCTACCCTCACAACGCGATAGCGAAAAGGAATTTCCCATGTCAGACCGCTTAACCTCAATCGTGACAAAAACCGGCGATGATGGCACAACCAGTCTTGGCGACGGTTCACGCATCCCAAAAAACGATGCCCGCATTGAGGCAATCGGACAGGTAGACGAATTAAACAGCTTCATAGGCTTGCTAGCCTGCGAGAAACTGCCCGCTGACATAAGCACCTCACTTGAACGCATACAGCATCATTTATTTGATCTTGGTTCAGAACTGTGTGTACCCGGTTATGTTGCCCTTAATGAAGCACATATCAATTTTCTTGAAACGGAAATTGAGCGTTATATTGGCAAACTGCCACCCCTGCGGGAGTTTATCCTGCCCGGTGGTTACCCGGCAGCCAGTCAGGCACATGTCTGCCGTAGCATCAGCCGTCGCGCCGAGCGCAGCCTGGTAAGCCTGGATAGCAAAGAACCCCTTAACGATGCCTGCAAACAATACCTGAACCGGCTTTCAGATTATTTTTTTATTATTGCCCGCACACTCAATCAGCAAAACGGTCTTCCAGACATATTCTGGCAAAAAGACAAATGCTAAAAGCCGGAATCAAAAAATCCCGCCCTATTATTTATAGGGCGGGATTTTTTTAAAGGCCTAATCCGCTGCTATTACACAGCAACTGGCCGCTTAGTCTTCTTCCACAAAGGTCTCTTCACGCTTCTTGCGGATTGATGGCAGGGCCACCAGAATCACCAGCCCCAGTGCCATCAACAACAAGGTCAATGACAGGGGACGCTCTACAAAGGTGAGGAAGTCACCACGGGACAGCAAGAGGGCGCGACGGAAGTTCTCTTCCATCATTGGGCCCAACACCAGACCCAGCAGCAAAGGCGCGCCTTCACACTTCAGCTTGGTCCAGATATAACCGA